>JAFQGP010000015.1 GCA_017415485.1 Clostridia bacterium | reverse complement strand
CCAGCCCCGGAATCTCTCTTAAAGCAGAGGGAATCTCATATCTTGCCGGCTGTGATCTTCCCGCTCTTGTTATAAACGTCCAGCGCGGTGGCCCCGGACTCGGAGGTATTCAGCCTTCTCAGTCCGACTATTTCCAGGCTACCAAGGGCGGCGGACACGGTGACTACAGAAATATCGTTCTCGCACCCGCATCTGTTCAAGAGATGGCTACACTTACAGTTAAAGGCTTTGATCTCGCTGATAAATACCGAATGGTAGCGATGATCCTTGCGGACGGTACAATGGGTCAGATGATGGAACCTGTATCGCTTGATGTATCTGAACAGGCAACATATGAAAAGCCTTGGGCTGTTACCGGCACCAAGCTTGAGCGTAAGCATAATATTATCAACTCACTTTCACTCGTTCCCGAGGAACTTGAGAAATTCAATATCGAAAGATACAACAAGTATAAGACAGTTGAAGAAAATGAGGTGCTTGTTGAAGAATATATGACAGAGGACGCTGATATCGTTCTTGTTGCATACGGTATTGCTGCAAGAGTATCTAAAAACGCGATAGCAGCAGCCCGTGCCGAAGGCATCAAGGTCGGACTTGTCCGTCCCATAACACTTTGGCCCTTCCCCAAGGCAACTCTTGAAAAGCTTTCTCACACAGCCAAGGCATTTATCTCTGTTGAGATGTCCATGGGACAGATGATCGAGGATGTTGAGCTCGCTACACGTTGCCGCAAGCCCGTTCTGCTTTGCAATCGCTCCGGTGGTATGATCCCCACCCCCGAAGCAGTTCTGGCTAAAATCAAAGAAGCAGGAGGAATTGAATAATGGTAGTTTTTGATAAGCCCCATGCTCTGACAGATGCGCCCTTGCATTACTGTCCCGGTTGCACACACGGCATTATCCATCGCCTTGTTGCAGAGGCAATTGATGAATTTGGAATCGAAGGAAAGACCATTGGTATAGCACCCGTTGGATGCTCTGTAATGGCATATAACTATTTTGCTTGCGATATGGTTCAGGCGGCTCACGGACGTGCTCCGGCTGTTGCGACCGGTGTTAAGAGAGCCAATCCCGATAATATAGTATTTACATACCAGGGAGACGGTGACCTTGCTTCGATCGGTATGGCTGAAACAGTTCACGCCGCAACCAGAGGCGAGAATATTACGATCATCTTCGTAAACAATGCGATCTACGGTATGACCGGCGGTCAGATGGCTCCCACTTCTCTCCCCGGACAGGTTACTCAGACCTCTCCTTACGGACGCGACACTTCTACCGCAGGATATCCCATCCGTGTATGTGAAATGCTTGCACAGCTTGACGGAGCAGCATATCTCGAAAGAGTTGCTGTTAACAACGTAAAGAACGTTCGTAAGGCAAAAGCTGCAATCAAAAAGGCGTTCGAGAATCAGATCAACGGCGTAGGCTTCTCTCTGATCGAAGTAGTATCAACTTGTCCCACAAACTGGGGACTTACACCCGAAGCAGCTCTTCAGTTTGTTGAAGAAAAAATGATCCCTTATTACCCGCTTGGCGTATATAAGGACAAAACAAAGGAGGCGTGACCGATGAAGACCAATCAGATTTTGATAGCCGGTTTCGGCGGTCAGGGCGTTCTCTTTACGGGAAAGATGCTGGCATACAAAGGAATGTATGAGGGCAAAGAAGTAAGCTGGCTTCCTTCATATGGCCCCGAGATGCGAGGAGGTACTGCCAACTGCAGCGTGATCCTCAGCGATACTCCCGTTGGTTCGCCTATCGTTTCAAATCCCGATATTCTTCTTGTAATGAATCTCCCCTCGCTTGATAAGTATGAAAATTCTGTTCCCGCAGGCGGAAAGATATTTGTTGACTCTACATTTATTGATCGCAAGGTTGAAAGAACCGATGTCGATGTTTATTACATTCCCGCAACCAAAATTGCATCCGATGCGGGAGTTCCCACGCTTGCCAATATGGTGCTGCTTGGTAAGGTTATCAAGGAAACGGGAGTCATCAGCCTTGACGGTATGAAGGCAATGTTCGAAAAGATCATATCCGCAAAGCGTCAGAACCTTATTGAAACTAATCTCGCAACAATAGAACTTGGCTATAACTTTCAGTAATTCAAGAAAGGAACAATGAAAATGGATATCAGAATAGAAAAGATCGCAACACCGAAGCAGAAGCCCGACGAATCCGCGCTTGGTTTTGGACAATATTTTACAGACCATATGTTTATAATGGACTACACCCGCGCAAAGGGATGGCATGATGCCAGAATTGTTCCTTTCGGAAATCTTTCTTTGCACCCTGCTTGCACCGTATTCCATTATGGAGCGGAAATTTTCGAGGGTATGAAGGCATACAGAACCGCAGACGGCTCCATTCAGCTTTTCCGCCCCGAGCAGAATTTTGCAAGACTCAACTCATCCGCAGAGCGAATGAGACTGCCTCTTGTTGACGAAGAATTTGCTCTCAAGGCGCTCACTGAGCTCATCAAGCTTGATGCTGATTGGGTTCCCCACGCTCCCGGCACTTCCCTTTATATCCGTCCTTTCCTTTTTGGGGCTGACCCTAAACTCGGCGTTCATTCGATCGACCGTTCAGTCTTTATCATAATTCTCTCGCCCGTAGGCTCATACTACAAGGAAGGTATCAATCCTGTTAAGATTATGATCGAGACCGAGGACGTCAGAGCAGTAAGAGGCGGCACGGGATATACAAAGTGCGGCGGTAACTACGGTGCTTCTAACAGAGCAGGCGAGAAGGCAGAGCAAGCGGGATATTCCCAGGTTCTTTGGCTTGACGGCGTAGAGCGCAAATATATCGAAGAAGTTGGTGCAATGAACGTAATGTTCAAGATCGGCGATGAGATCGTCACACCCGCACTTACCGGTTCGATTCTTCCCGGTATCACAAGAAACTCCATTCTTCAGATCCTTCGCGATGAGGGTGCAAAGGTTTCGGAAAGACTTCTCTCTATCGACGAACTTATTGAAGCGCTTGAAAATGGCAAGCTCAAGGAAGGCTGGGGATGTGGCACAGCTGCTGTTGTTTCACCAATTGGTCAGCTTTATTACAATGGTAAGACTTACACAATCAATAACGGCAATATCGGTGAGACCACACAGAAGCTTTACGATACTCTGACAGGAATCCAGTGGGGACGTATTGCAGATACCAGAGGATGGGTATATCCGATCAAATAACCAACGTATAAAAGTTCAGGCTGTCACATTTGTGGCAGCCTTTGCTATTGCAATTTTGCAATTTGTATGATATAATATTATTATTACGTTTATGGAGCATAAAATGATTATCCGAAAAGCAGGCTTAACCGATTTGGAAGAAATTCGTCTGATATACCAAAGTGCAAGAAAATTTATGAGCGAAAACGGCAACCCTAACCAATGGGGCAATGTCAATCCGCCGCTCTCAAGAACCGAAGATGATTTAAGAGAAAACAACTTGTATGTTGTTGAATATGATAATGACATATTAGCTGTTTTCTATTACAGATTAGGTGACGATCCTACATACAAAATTATATATGATGGAAGCTGGCTCAACGATTCTGCATATGGCGTCATCCACAGAATAGCTGTTTCCGACAAAGCTCGCGGAAAAGGTATCGCCGGTTTATGTTTCGATTTTGCATACAGCAAATGCAAAAACTTGAAAATTGATACACACAGAGATAACATTCCCATGCAACGAGCACTTGCAAAACACGGATTCAAACAATGCGGAATCATTCACCTCGCAAATGGCGACGAAAGAATTGCTTTTCAAAAATCGGAGGACTAAAAATGAGCAACAAGAGACCAAATGTAGTATTTATACTTACCGATGACCAAAGATTTGACACTATACACGCGCTTGGGAACAATGAGATCAGCACCCCCAATCTCGACCGACTTGTGAACCGTGGCGCAGCATTTACTCATGCGTACATTCCCGGTGGTACAGCGTCTGCGGTCTGTATGCCCAGCCGCGCGATGATAAACTCTTCTCGCACGCTGTTTAATCTCATTCAGAACGGCAAAGAGATTCCCGAGTGCGATAATACTATGTGTCAGTCGTTCCGTAATGCAGGATATAACTGCCACGGCATCGGAAAATGGCACAACGGAACCGAAAGCTACACAAGATCATTCTCCAGCGGTGATGACATATTCTTCGGCGGTATGTGGGATCATTGGAACGTACCTGTTTGTGATTACAGAGCAGATGGAAACTATGACTGCGAGATCCCCTTTGTACCGAATTTTTCAGGAAATCAGATCCCCGTTCACGTCCTTGCTGACAAAATACATGCCGGAGTTCATTCAACCGAGCTCTTCTCTGCCGATGCTATCAACTTTATAAATGATTATAACGAGAATGAACCTTTCTTCCTATATCTCTCATATCTCGCACCGCACGATCCCCGTACAATGCCCGAGAAGTACCGTACAATGTACAAAGCCGAGGACATTACTCTTCCCAAAAACTTCATGGAAATGCCCGCATTCAGCTTTGGTTGGGCTGACAGAGGACGTGACGAGGCAGTTGCCTCTTTCCCGAGAGATCCCAATGAGATCAAACAGCACATTGCGGATTACTATGCTATGATAAGTCATATCGACGATAACGTCGGAAAGATCATTGATGCACTCGAAAGCAAGAAGATTCTCGATGATACTATAATCGTATTCTGCGGAGACAACGGACTTGCTATCGGTCAGCACGGACTTATGGGCAAGCAAAACGTTTATGAACACAGTGTTCATATTCCTCTTCTTATCAGTGGCCCCGGTATTCCTGCAGGAGCAAAGCTTGACAAGTACGTTTATCTTCTTGATGTTTATCCGACACTCTGTGATCTCTGTGGTGTCGAAATTCCTTCCTCCGTTGAGGGAAAGAGTTTCGCAAAGATGTTCTCGAATTCAGAGTTTGAAACGCGCAGCGACCTTTATTTCGCCTTCCAGGCACGTATCAGAGGTATCACTGACGGGAAGTACAAGCTTATTGAATACCGTACCGACAGATTAAAAATGACACAACTTT
>JAFQGP010000154.1 GCA_017415485.1 Clostridia bacterium | reverse complement strand
GCATACAACTGGCTCGTAACCGAAGTAGACACATTCGTAAACGATTATCTTGCATTTGTTGAGACCGTTGGAGCAGAGGTCGACAAGTTCGACACCGCCATCGGCGCAGCAGTCCGCAAGTTCATGATCGAAACCCCCGCAGATGCACTTGCGATCATCTGTCAGTATGGCAAGACCGCGGCGATCAAGCTCGCAGTTGACGCAGCAGAAGCAGCAGGCGACATCTATAAGGAAGCAATGACCCTCGCAGGCCTCCTCGCACAGTACGGCACCGAGATCTACGGCGCAGTAGAAAACAGCGATGAGTGCAAGGCTATCATTGCTAAGCTCAATACCCTCTACGGTCAGATCGAAGACCTCATCGCAGCAGCAGCCGGCGCTCCCGCAGCAACCGCAGCAGCTCTCTATGAGCAGATCGACCTCATGAAGGAAGACGCACTCGAACTCGCAGGCGACTTCTGGAATGCAGCCGTCAAGGCAGTATCCGTTGCCGATCCTTACGTAGGTAAGGTACTTGCAGACGCGTGCCTGGCGTTCACCAACTCCCTCGGCATCATCGATAACACCGCTACCGAGTATGGCAAGTGGTTCCTCATCCACGCAGAGGAAATGTGCGGCGCACTCCTCCTCTCCCTCACCGACAACTGGACCGAGCTCTTCGACGTAGCATGGCCCATCATCGTTCAGAAGGTGACCGATCTTTACAATAAGATCAAGGACTACATCGTAAACTATGATTACGATGCACTTATCCAGAAGATCATCGACGCAGCAGTTAAGTTCGCACCCGAGCTTGATGCACAGCTTTACGCATTCTTCTACAACAACCCCGACAAGGTAGAGGCATTCTTCCTTGAGTACGGCGACGAGATCCTCGAACTCGCAGAAAAGTACGGCGAGTACGGTCTTGCGATCATCGGTCTTGCATACTACGCATTCGGCGAAGATTTCGTTGAATACGCGATCGCTAACCCCGACGTAGTAATCGCAGGCGTTATCGCATGGGCACAGAAGTACGGCATGAGAGTTCTCGCGATCATCGACGTATACGCTAAGTACTTCAAGCTCTATGAAAAGGCGATCGCATACGCCCCCGAGCTTGATGCACAGCTTTACGCATTCTTCTATAACAACCCCGACAAGGTAGTTGCATTCTTCACCGAATACGGCGACGAGATCGAAGCACTCTGGGCTAAGTACGGCGACTACGCACTCGTAGTTATCGGATACGCTCTCGTTACCTACGGTCCCGAGCTCGCAGAGTACGTCATCAACAACCCCGAGGAAGCATTCGCAGGTCTTGTTGAATGGACGAAGAAGTACGGCAAGAGAGTTGCGGATATTCTTCAGGTATATGCAGAATATCTCGGACTTTGCCAGCCCGTACAGGAAGAGCTTGCAAACCTCAGAGCACAGCTCGCAGATCTTTACAAGCAGCTTGAAGAGCTTTACAAGAAGCTCGAGACAGCAGTTGGCGAGGAGTACAACAAGATCCTCGGCTACATCGACCAGATCCTTGACCTGATCGCAAAGATCGAGGCACAGATCAACGTACTTATGGCTAAGCTCCAGGCACTCATTGATGCTCTCAACCAGCTCAACGAAGCACTCAAGCAGCTTATCCGCGACGGCATTGACGCTATCGGAGCGATCCAGCAGGCTCTCAATAAGGTAGCATACGCGATCTACGATCTCGTAAACGTTCTTTCTGAGGATGTTGCAGGACAGATCGATGCTCTTATCAAGAACATCAAGGATTATCTCAACAACGCATACGACAGTGCGATCCTTGCTGATTACATTATCGATAAGGATTCCAAGTACGTAGCATTCGGCGACAACGCATTGGCAGCTCAGCTCTTTGCAGCAGCTCTCGCAGCAAAGGTAGCAGAGAAGAACGCAGGCTATACTTACAAGTTCGATATCTCGAACGCTAAGGATGGCGCAAAGATCACCGATCTTATGGCTGTCATCATGAGCAATCCCGCAGCTATTGCAGATGCAGACCTCATCTCCATCGGCTACAGCTACGACAAGATCTCCGAGGAGACCATCGATATCTTCTTCGATCTCGGCATTCTTGGAACAGCTTCCATTCCTACAGAAGTAGATTGGAGCAAGCTGCTCGGCTCCGATATCGCTAACGAAGTTATCAAGGTACTCGCACAGATCGAAGCAGAACTCAACGCAAACGGTCTTGATAAGACCCTTGCACAGGTAGCACCTGCAGAGCTCGCAAACTACTTCACCAGCAACATTACTATAGCTGAAGCAGCTATGACTGCACTTGAATACTTCGCATACAATGCAGTAGAATATGCAGTACTTATGCCTCAGGCAGTAACTATGATCAATCAGATCAACCCTGAAGCTCTCGTTATGGTCAATGCGATCAGCAACCCCATTGCAGGAGCAACACTTGCACTTCCCGAATTTAGCCTTAACGTTGCGTTTGGCGATTATCTTGACTATGTTGTAGACATCATCTACATAGAATCTCTCGCTCTTGCAGCGATCAACGATTCCGTTGTATTTGCAACTGCAACAGATGTTGAGACCACATTCACCGATATGGTTATCAATAATGAGAACTTCTTGCCGATCCTCGCTGAAATTATGAATAGTTTCATCGCGATCGATACAACCGAAGTTGGTAGCCAGACTATCGCAGCTAAGATGATCGCGGCACTGAATATTACAGTTCAGGATTCTGCACTTCTTGGTGACGTAAACCATGACGGTGAGGTTACCCTTAAGGATGCTCTTCTTATTGCACGTTACGAGATCGGTCTTACCAATGATCTTGATCTCACTGTAGCGGATGTCGATGGCGATGGTTATATCGGCATTAAGGATGCGTTTATGGTTGCTAGATACGAAATTGGTCTTGTTACCTCTTTCCCCGCAGCAAAATAATAGAAATAACAAGGAGACAAAAGTATGAAAAAAATTATTATTAGCTTCATTCTTGTAGCTACGCTTTTGTTCACCGCAATTCCGTTTGCAGCTTCGGCTGCAAACGGTGCTACAGTGAGCATAGTACCTAGCACCACGACCGTATGCCCCGGACAGACTGTTACTCTTTCTGTGACCATCACCGGTAACACAGGCTTTTCGGCAATGACAATTATTCCTTCTATTCCTAATGGTTTTACTATTGAAGCGGTTACTCCTACTGCTGCTTTGCCTTTAGTTGTAGGTGATAATCTGAATCCTGCAAACGGCGCAGCATTTTGCATGTTCCCCGGTACCACCACCAATGTAAATGGTGTGATCTATACCATTACCGTTAGAGCAAGCGTTGCTACAAATGCTCCCGCAGTATTTGGCTTTACTAAGCTTACAGTTCTTGATGTTGCGGGCAGAGATCTTCCCTTCAATAATGCACCTGCACTTGTTACAGTAGGTCATACCGCCGGAACTCCCGTTAAGGAAAATGTTGTTCTTACCGATTGTGCTCTTGGCGGAACTTATGATGAAGTTGTATACTGTACCGTATGTGGCGTTGAGATCAGCAGAACACAGAAGAATATTGCTCCTGCTGAATGTGTAGACGCTAACCGCGATGGCAAGTGTGATAACTGTTCCAAGCCCGTAACTACCGGATGTATCGTTCACAAAACCGCGACCAGAACTATGATCGTAACTCCCGCGACCTGCAATACTCCCGGTGCAGGTTTCACAATGGTTTACTGTACTGTATGTAATCAGACACTCAGTACCTTCCCGCTCACCATTCCCGCAACCAACGCTCATATTGATGAAAACGATGATCACAAGTGTGATACTTGCGAGACAGTTATGAGCGAGTGCGAAGATGCAGATAAAGACGGCAAGTGTGATGTATGTGGTAAGTCTCTTGTAACTGAGCATGTACACGAGCTTGAGCATGTTGAAGCAAAGGCAGCTACATGCACCGAAAACGGTAACATCGAGTACTGGTACTGCGAAGGCTGTGACAGCTACTTCACCGATGCAGAAGGCAAGAACAAGGTTGATGCAGCAGACGTAGTTGTTCCCGCAGCTCACAAGGTAGAGCACGTAGCAGCTAAGGAAGCAACCGAGACCGAAGACGGTAACATTGAGTACTGGCATTGTCCTGAGTGCGGCGGTATCTGGCTTGATGCAGATTGCACTACCGCAGCAAAGCTTGAGGATGTAGTAATTCCCGCAACCGGTCACGTACACGAGCTTGTACATACCGAAGCAAAGGAAGCGACCTGCTTCGAAGAGGGTAACCTCGAGTACTGGTACTGCGCAGGCTGTGATTGCTACTTCACCGATGCAGAAGGCAAGTACAACATTGCTTATCTCAGCCTCATCCTCCCTGTAGCACACAAGGTAGAGCACGTAGCAGCAAAGGCTCCTACATGCTTCGAGGAAGGTAACATTGAGTACTGGTACTGCACCGAGTGCGGATATGCATGGCTTGATGAGTTCTGCACCAAGAACACCAACCTTCTTGCGGTAATCCTTCCCGTATCTCATAAGATCGTACACGTAGAGGCTAAGGCTCCTACAGCTACCGAGGAAGGTAACATCGAGTACTGGTACTGCACCGAGTGTGGTTACGCATGGCTTGATGAGCTCTGCACTAAGAACACCAACCTCAAGGCAGTAATCCTTCCCGCGACCGGCGAAGACATTAATCCTCCTACAGGTGATGCTTCTATCCTCTACATTGCAGCTGTTGCAGTTATCGCTATTCTTGGCGTTGCTGTTATCTCCTTCAAGAAGAGAGAAGAAAACTAATTCTTAAATACCTCCCCGCCCGCGCGGTAGCGCGGGCGGGGTTTTGTGTATGGTATTGCAATTTGGACTGAAATGTGATAAAATAAATAAAAATACCTTTTTTGAGTGTTACTTGAGTGAATTTTTCTGTTTATTAGGATGAAAGGCCTTTTAGATGGAGGGGAGGAGGAGAAAAATGGACGATAAAAGCATTGTTGAGTTGTTTTTGGCGCGGGCGGAGACGGCTATTGTTGAGGCGGCGAAGAAGTACGGCAGGTATTGCCGATATATCGCCATGCGTGTGCTTGGGAACGAGCAGGATGCGGAAGAGGTCGAGAACGATACATACGTGAAGCTTTGGAACAGCATTCCGCCGAAGAAGCCGGAGCCATTGAAGCCTTATGTTGGCGCAGTTGCGAGAAATATTGCGCTGAACAGGCTCGATGAAAGAGGTGCGCAGAAGCGCGGCGGCGAGGCTTGGCTGGTGCTTGAGGAGCTTTCGGAATGCCTTTCGGATCCTTCGGGATCGGAGCTCGGCGAAAGCTTTGCTTTGCGTGAGGCGCTGAATTCGTTTCTTGCCTCGCTCGATGAGAAAACGCGCATCATATTTATGCAACGATACTTTTACACTTGCTCGGTGCGCGAGATCGCGGCGGCGCGCGGGCTCAAGGAAAGCGCGGTCACAATGCTCCTTTTCCGCACTCGGCAAAAACTCAAGGAACATCTACACAAGGAGGGATTTGATCTATGAAAAATAAAGATATTTATCGCGAGATAGGCAACGTGGACGAAAAATATATCCGCGAATCCGACCCCACAGCACCCCGCGCGGGAGTCAAACGCAGAAAAATGACGATCCTGGCGGCTTGCATCAGCGTTTTTGCGGTATTTTTGAGTCTTTGGCTCTTCCTGCCCTTCTCGGGCGAGCTTGAGGATCTGTCGAAATATTCGAACAGCGAGTATTACGGCTTGATGCTCAAGGTGCAAGAGCTTGCCTGCAGACCGGCAAATTACCTATATTCGAACAATTTTGAAAAGTACGTGCAATCAATAGGAAGAAACTTTGACGTTATGGAAGGCGGGAATGCCAATCCAACTTCTCCGGATGCAGTTGCCGACAAATACGAGGAAGTCACCGACAATCAGTATGACGGCGTGATCGAGGGCGACCTTTTCAAGCGCAGTGACAAGAATGTTTTCTATCTTGATCCCTACAATTTGATCCTCTATTCTTACTCGATCGAGGGTGAGTGCAAGCTTGACGAATTCAATGTGCGCGAAGTTATTGGCAAGTACGCAGGCGCAAGTTGGGAAAGCGAGATCTTCCTCTCTCCCGATTGCACAAAAGTGACCGTCCTTATCCCCGCTTACAACAAAACCATCGCCGTGATGCTTGACGTCACGGATGCCTCTGACATCAAGGAGGCGGAGGTCGTTGAGGTCTCGGGCAGCGTCATCTCCTCGCGTATGAAGGATGGCAAGCTCCTCCTCGTCACGGGAATGCCGATCTATAACGATCCCGATTTTTCGGATGAAAGCGCCTTCTTGCCGCAGATCACGAAGAACGGCGAGTGCGAAAGCCTTGCCGCGCCCGACATTCTGTATAACGACGATTGCACCAACGCTTACTACACTGTCGCCGTAATGCTCGACTCCGAGAGTCTTGACGTCCTCGGAAGCCTTGCGGTGCTCGACAATGCCTGGGTCGTTTCGGTCTCCGAAAACAACATCTTCCTCGGCTGTAATTATTACGGCTACTCCGAAGAGCCCGGCGAGTACGACAATGAGATCATCACGAAAAATATCAATCAGACCAATATTTATACCATTTCCTATTCATCTGGTACGCTTGAAAACAAGGGTATGGTCAGAGTTGACGGATTCCTGAACGATCAGTATTCGCTTGATGAAAAGGACGGCGTGCTCCGCGTTGTGACCGAAACTTGGAGCCGCACGGGAAAGCGCTATCATACGGTTGATAAGGAAGTTTATAACTTTACTTCGATTGAAAGCTATCGAAGCGCGGACCTCTACTGCATCGACCTTGCGACCAACGAGATCGTCGGAAGCGTCATTGGCTTTGCTCCCGAGGGCGAGCAGGTTGCCTCCGTCCGCTTCGACGGCGACAAGGCTTACGTCTGCACCGCAGTTGTGGTAAGCTTCACCGACCCCGTGTTCTTCTTCGACCTTTCGGATATGAGCAACATCACCTATACCGATACGGGCGTGATTGAGGGCTTCTCGACCTCGCTGATCGAGCTTGAGGGCGGTTATCTCCTCGGAATCGGTTACGGCAATACGAGGGACCATCTCAAATTGGAGGTCTACGAGGAGAAAAACGGAATGGTCGTGTCTGTCTGCACCTACGAGCTCAGCGGAGTTGAGTTCTCGGAGGATTATAAATCCTATTATGTAAATAGGAAGGATAATCTCTTCGGTCTGATGACCTCAAGGGCTGACGTAGGCGATTACATTCTGCTTCATTTCAACGGCGGCGCGATAGTCCCCGTCGCGAACGTAAGATTTGACCGCGTTTCGGACGAGGGAGCGACGAGGGCGACGATGATCGACGGAAAACTGTTCGTGTTTGCATCGGAGGGACAGTTTGAGGTGGTTGCAATTATTAATTGAGACATCTATCGGGCTGCGCCCGAGTGAAGGTCGGCTTGCGCCGAGTTAAGATCGCGCAAAGCGCGAGTTAATATTCGCCCGAAGGGCGAAGAAAAGGAAAATTTTCGCGAGGCGGAAATTCACCGAAACTTCGCCCTTCGGGCGAACTTTAATTCGGCGTAAGCCGATCTTAACTTGCGCGCAGCGCAATCTTAACTCGGGCGCAGTCCGACTTTAACTCTTTCTTGCTTTTTTTCAAAAAATGTGCTAAAATATAATTGTCCCCGTGCAATTCCCGGTCCATTTGCTGTCTATTAGAGTGAAGGTGCCTTTACTACTACAACGAAAGGAGTGCGCTATGGAAGACAAAAGGATAATCGAGCTGTTTTGGGAGCGGTCCGAGGCGGCTATCAAGGAAAGTGCGAAAAAATACGGCAGATATCTGCGCCGTATTGCCTTCAACGTGCTCGGAAATGAGCAGGACTGCGAAGAGGTCGAAAATGATACATATCTCCGCGCGTGGAATTCCATTCCGCCCGAAAGACCGTCGTCGCTCAAGGGCTATCTTGCCGTGATATGCCGCAATTTGGCTTGCAACCGCTACAATATCAACACGGCGAAGAAGAGGGGAGAGCACGATAAGGCTCTTTCCGAGCTTTCGGACGCCCTGCCCGAGGATGACGGGCGCGATCTTGCCGAGTCCCTTGCCCTTCGCCAGGCGGTGGAGAAGTTTCTCCTCTCACTTGATGAAAAAACGCGCAATATCTTCCTGCAACGGTATTTCTATCTCTATCCGCTCGCCTCGATCGCGAAGGGCAACGGAATGAAGGAAAGCGCCGTCAGCATGCTCCTTTTCCGCACACGCAAAAAACTCAAAGAACATTTGCAAAAGGAGGATATCGACTTATGAAGAACCGGGATCTTTTCAACGCGATAGGCAATGTTGACCCCGATATGATCGCTGCGGCGGACTTAAAAATATCACTTGCGGCAAAAAGAAAAAAGAGACGGCTTCGCGCTTTTGCCGTTTTTGCTGCTTGTTTTACACTGATGATAGGCGCTACAAGCTTATGGCTGTTTATGCCTTATGAATTGGAATTGCCCGAAAGCATTTTGGAGCAGAAGGACAATGAGTTTTTCGACGTTTATGTGAAAGTTAATGGATATTTAAGCAGAAATTTGCCCAAAAACAATTATGAAAAGTACGTGGAGCAAGGAATTCTGAAGTATTATTATGAATTGCACCGCGACGAAAAAAAAGGAGTCACCATTATGGGGGGCGACGACGGAATAGATTCGGCCGAAGCATCACCCGAGGTCAGCCCCGAAGGGACGTATATTGAGGTAACCGACAATCAGGTTGACGGTATCATTGAGCCCGATCTCTTCAAAAGGACCGATACGCATCTTTTTTATCTCTCGATAAACGACGGAAGGTGTATATATGCGTATACGATAGATGGCGCAAAAAGCGAGCTTTGCGGAGTTTATAATGATTTTAGTAAGGTGGGCAGGGGTTCGAAATTCCGTCCGAGGGGAATGTATCTCAGCGAAGACGGAAAAACTCTTATAATCATTTCTACACATTGGGAGGAAGGGACGGAAATACTCTTCGTTGATGTTTCTGATCCGACAAAAATGACAAGAGAAAGAACCGTAAGCTTCAGAGGCAGATGTTCGGAATCAAGGCTGAAGGACGGAAAACTCTATGTCGCATATACTGAAAATTTCAGCATGGACGCTTCTCCCGGATATGAGAGCGTCAATTGCGTTCGCCCGTCGGGCGTTATGTGTAGATATTATCAGGAATTTACCCGTGATGAGATCGTTGTGACAGAGCGTTCCGGATGGAACAGATACTTTGTTCTTCTTCAAATCGACGTCGAAAAGTGCAAGGTGGACGATAAACTTGCTCTGCTTTCCTTTGCTGACGATGTGTTTGCAATGTTTGATGACAGAATCCTTGTGGGATATGAGTACGGCGAAAGCGACACAAAGATCCGGGATACTTATCCCGTTACAGTGGAACATCAATATACCGATTTTGCCGTGATATCATACGGAGATAGCGGATTTGAGATGCAGGGCACCTTCACGGTTGAAGGCAGGCTTGTAAACAGATACGCGATCGATCTTGACGGCGATGTTGCCCGAGTGGTTGCAACTGCGGCAGATGCGGTGAGAAACAGCATAACTTATGAGGCGTTTCGAGAGAATATAAGCTGTGACTTGTTGTGCTATGATATTATATCAGGCAAAAATATTGCGGCTATCAAGTCTTTCGCACCCGAGGACGAGGATGTAAAATCTGTGCGCTTTGACGGAGACACGGTGTATGTTTGCACTGCTAAAGTGGAAATTGATGAAAATGGCAAAGCAATCATTCTCGATCCGGTTTATTTCTTTGATGTTTCGGATTATAGACATATTACCTCGATAGATACCGGAACAATAGAGGGATATTCGAGTTCTCTCAAACCGTTCGGAAACGGTATGCTTCTCGGAATAGGATACGGCACTGATTACGGCTTTTTTGATGACACATTAAAGGTCGAGATCTATGCCGAAAACGGAGATAAAGTCGATTCTGTTTGTGCTTACGAAAGAGTAAATATTTGGTTTGCTAAAGCATATCAATCATATTATCTTGACAGCGAAAATGGATATATCGGAATTGCTTTTACCGACCGCGAACGTCCGCGTGGAGAACAGGGCGGATATATACTGTTGGGCTTCGACGGCGAAAAGATCGCGATCATTGCCGAGGAGTATTTCGATAAAAATGGAGATCATGAGCATTCCCGCTCAATAGTTATAGACGGGTATCTGTATATAATGTACGAGGATGAATTCCGAGTCATTAAAGTTGAATAAGTGAAGACCACCGGTTGAACCGGTGGTCTTTACTTATTTCAGACGCGATCGCGCCCGAGGTTTAGTTACCTTCCTTTAATTCCGAAGATATGGTCTTCAGAGCACTGATCCATCTGCTGCGATAGGTCTTGCCGGTGGAGGAAAGCTGGTTTTTGCCGTTTTCGATCTGCATTCTCCAAATTCTGACGGGGCTTGTAGAGTCGCCGCCGAGAGAATCAAAGAAGGGTCGGCTGATGTCGAAGACAACGTTGTCGCGGATGATCTCAAAGAGCTCCGCATCGTGGGGGTTCTTCGAATACTGATACTTGAATGCGGTCTCGAAGAGCGCGGGGGTTACGTTGCGGTATGCCTCGGAAGCCATGCACTCGAGTACGGCGCCAGACTTGTCGGTATTCTTTGCGTCGATCGGGATGCAGTACATTGTGTGTGTGAAGGCAACTGCGGTGCGGTAGTTCTTCTGTGTTTCATCATATTTCGGCGCGGGAAGAATGCTGTAGTTTATCTCGGAGCCGCGGAAATTATTCGAAAGATGCTGACCGGTCACGTTATAGAAGAGTGAATTGCCCTCCGAATAGAGGTTTGCGGATGCCGACTTGATGAAGAAGCCGTCGTTTGAATTCTGATAGAGTGCGTTGAGGCGGTCGATGACGGCAAAGGATTTCTCGCTCAGCACGTCATCCGAAAGTGTCAGATTTCCATCCTTGTCGGGGATAACGTAGCTCATATCGGCACCCATATAGAAGATGTCAAGAAGGGGATGGGTGATCGAGAAAAGACCGTAGCTGTCGCCCTCCGACTTTTTGCCGTCGGCGTCAAGGTCTTTGTAAATTCCCGATGCCATCTGGAAGAGAAGTTCCTGGGTCCATTTGCCCTCAAGAGCGATCTCCTGGGGATTGGTGAGGTTGTATTCCTCGCCGAGATCGTTGTTATATACGATGAACATCATCTGATAGATCAAGGTGGAGGCAATATCACCCGAAATGAAGTAGAGGCGGTTGTTGATGGTGTTGAGATCGAGAAGTGTGCTCGACCACCAGGGCTTTTCAAAATCAAGGTGATTGACCTCGAGCATATCGAGAAGCTTGTTCTCGAGAGTCAGGACACCTGCCGAACGCAGATAGCAACCGATGAGGTCATAAGCGCCTTCGCCCGAGTCGATGCTGTTCGATACGGTCTTACAAAACTCCTTGAACGCAGAGCTGTTACCTTTTGCAAAGGTGAATTCGAGTTTAACGCCGAGTCTGCTCTCTGTGTTGGCGTTACGGGTGTAGACCGCATCCTCGACGATATTACCCGACTGTTCCTCAACGTAGAACTCGGGAAGAGTATGTTCCCACGCGAAGATATTGACTACTTCGTCGTTAAAATTGAGGGTAGGATCGAGCTCGTCTTTCAGATAGCCATTGCTGTCGTAAAGCGATTCGGTCGTAACCTCCTCAATGTCGCTCTCTGCAACCGATGCTGCGGTAGTGTTTGCGGTTTCTTCCTGTTCTTCAACGGGATTGCTGCAACCGATAGCGGCGCAAACTATGCCAAGAAGCATAAGAAGAGCCAAAATTGCTGACAATGTACGTTTCATATGATTTATCTCCTGATAATTATTGGTAATATTAGTATAACATATTTTCTATCCGCAGTCAATAGAAAACAGCTCAAATTTTCGCAGACGCGACGAAATTTGAGCTGTAAAGGCTTATTCTGCTACCATAATATAGCTGTAGATCTCTTGCCCGCCGTGGATGGGATAAACCTCGCAGGCGGGGTGGTGCTCTTCTATATAGCTGCAGATCTGCTCGGTTTCTCCCTCGGACGAGTCAAGCCCCGAGAAAAGGAGAAAGAGAGCGTGACTGTCGAGGTCGAGAGAATCTATAAGTCTGAGTGACGCTTCAAGCCGCTCATTTGATGCGGAAAGAATGCTTTTGCCGACATAGCCGATGTAGTCGCCCGTGTGGATCTCGACGTTCTGCATCTCGGCATCGCGGATACAGCGTGCGATCTCGGCAGTCACAACGCCCTGCATATTGGCGTTCAGCTCGGCTTCGATGGCATCGGCGTCGCCCGATGAGGTGTCCATCATCGAGAGGGAGGCATACCCCTCGCCAACGTTACGCGATTCGATAACGCGGACGTCGGAGCGGTCGTACATCTTCATCGCCTGACGCGCGGCAAGAATGACGTTGCCGTTGTTCGGGAAGACGAAGATCGTCTTTGCGTTCACAGCTTCAAAGGCGCGGATAAAATCCTCTGCCGAGGGATTCATGCTCTGTCCGCCCTCAACGATGAAGTCGGCTCCGCATTCAAGGAATGTCTGCTTGATGCCCTCGCCGCAAGCGGCAACGATAACGCCGAAATCCTTGCGATCACGGTCTGCCATAACCGCCTGCGCCTCGCGCACAGCCTCGCCTTCAGCCTCGATGCTGTTGTGCTGAAGCGACATATTCTCGATCTTCACCTTGAGAAATTCGCCATACTGCTGACAAAGCGCAAGAACGCGGTCGGGGGTCTTTGTGTGAACGTGAATTTTGAGGATGCTTCCCGATCTCACGGTGGCGATCGAGTCGCCGAGCTCGGTGAGCACATCGATGACTGCCTGAGTGTCAAATGAGTCGATGTCGGTCTTCGAGGTCTGCAGACGGACGAGAAGCTCGGTGCAGTAGCCGTATTCAAGAACGTCATCGGCAGAGAAGCGGTCGAAGTCGATCTCCTCCGCGGTTTTTGAGGGTGAGGCATTGTCAAACGTCTGTGCGCTCCAATCGTCGTCGAAGACTCGGCACATACCCTCGATGATCGAGAGAAGTCCCGCTCCGCCGGAGTCGACTACTCCCGCGCTTTTGAGAACGGGGAGAAGCTCGGGTGTGCGGTCGAGGGAACGGCGCGCCTCGCTCACGAAGTTGCCAAGAAAGTCCTCGACAGAGACCGTCCCCGTGTTGCAGGCATATTCTGTCGCGTCGCTTGCAACCGTCAGGATAGTGCCCTCTGCGGGCTTCATAACGGCACGGTAAGCGCGGCGAACGCCCTTGCGGAACGCTTTACCTATTGCCTTTGCATCGGCGCTCTCAAGGCCTTCAAAACCTGCCGCAATTCCGTCAAAGAACTGCGAAAGGATAACGCCCGAGTTGCCTCGCGCGGAAAGAAGCATTCCGTCGGCAACCTTGCGTGCGGTGACTCCAAGGCCTTCATTTATGCCTTTGGCGCGCTCAACGCCGCCCATAAGGGTCGAGAGCATATTATCGCCCGTGTCGCCGTCGGGAACGGGAAAAACGTTGAGATCGTTGATTTTCTGCGCCTGATTCTGGAGGTTGATCGCCGCTCCGTGGATCATTTTTGTGAAGGTCTCACCCGTGAGGATGAATTCGGTTTTTGTATTATTCATATCTGATCTTTACCGCCGTGCGGCAATATTACCTTTCGTTTCCTATGAAGAAGAGAGCCAGCGTGCCGGGACCCGAGTGAGCGCCGATGACGGGGCCTGTGAAGACGGTGATGTCGGTGTCAAGGCCGTGTCTTTCCTTGATGATCGAGGAGAGCAGAGCGGCATCGTCCGCGCAGTCGCCGTGGCAGATGAAAACGGGACCCTGCGACTTGTCGGTCATAAGCTCGCCGAGCTTGTCGGCAAGGGCGTTTATAGCCGCGCGTCTGCCGCGAACCTTGAACTTGTTGATAAGATGACCTTCGATATCCATATGAAGAACGGGTTTTATGCCGAGAACGCCGCCGACAAAAGCGGTTGCCGCGCTGATCCTGCCGCCGCGCTTGAGGTAAACGAGGTCGTCAACGGTGAACCAATGGCAGAGGTGGGGAATGAGGGATTCAATGTACTTTGCGTTCTCCTCAAGGCTTGCGCCCGCCTCGCGCTTCTTGACTGCGAGATAAACGAGCATTCCAAATCCCGCGGACGCGGAAAGTGAGTCGATAACGATGATCTTGCGCTCGGGATATTTCTCCGCGAGCTTATCTGCGGCAATTCTGCCCGAGTTGCAGGTCGTGCTCAGACCCGAGGAAAAGCCGATGTAAAGAATGTCCTCTCCCGCGGCAAGAATGGGTTCAAAGACGAGGGCAAATTCTTCGGGGTTGACCGCCGAGGTCTTGGCAACGCCGCCCTCGCGCATACGGTTGTAAAATGCGACGGGTTCAACTTCGTCGTTGCGCCTGATTTTATCTTCTCCCTCAAATTTGAGCGTGAGGCTGACGGATGCCACGCCCCATTCGGTAAGATGCTCGCCCATATCCGAGGCGGAATCTGTAACTATGCGGTAGCTATTGTTCATAGTGTTCTCCCTGTTAATTGATGATGTTATTATAACACATAATACTATTATTGTCACGAAACCATAGCGAAAAATCACTCTACGGGGCAGAGAACGCATGTAAACTGTCGGTAGAGTTCAACGCTTGTTGAGGTTCAGCACACCCTCAGCACACTGTGTGCTGTACTATATATAATTATAGCACACAATGTGCTGAGATTCAAGTCTTTTTTGTTAACATCGAGAATTAATAATATGAGCCTGCCCAAATACATTGAGCAGGCTTGATTGCGTATTCATGATTTCAACTTGTAAATTCTATTTTTGTTGCCACCTTCGGCAATAATAATATCATCTGCAGCCAATTCGGCAAGGATTTCTTTTGCTCGTGTAGGCTTTAATCCGAGCATATCCGCGATATCCGACGATTTAGCGGAAACATGGTCTGTAAGATAGTCTATAATAGCTTGCTTATGAATGAGAGTTTTTGTTCCGTTGGTTTTATCGCCGCTTTTTGTCGCCGCTTTTTTATCGCCGCTTTTTATCGCCGCTTGGGTTGTCCTGAGCGACAAAGTAATTCTGTCAGGTTCAAAACTTTCGGAAATAATAGGAGCCGGAAATCCTTGCTTATTCCATACGTTGAAGATATTCGGAATACCGCTGCCTGCGCGTTCGCCAATATCAATAAGATTGAACATTTTTATTAGTGCGCTGTTTCTTGGGTCGGATACTCCTCCGCTTTTAGCCGTTTGAAGGTCGATGCGGAATCCTCCCGGATTTGACAAAGTAATAATATCTTTTTTCTTTACGATTACAATACCTTGTCTGCCGTAGTAGTCTGCATTGATCAGGCAGTTTGCAAGGGCTTCTCGCAATGCCTTATGAATCGGGGTATCATCTATCCGATATCCACCCTCAAGCTTGAAGGGAATTTTAATATCTTGAGCAATTTTATTATATACTCTGAAATAAAAGTCATAAATATTTCCGCTCCAATCGCCAGAAGAGGATACGATACGATCAGTCCAACGTGTGTTAGGATCGAGCTCTTCACGATAATCGAGAAAATATTCAGGATATTCTTTTACTATTTCGTATTCATACCCGAACATTAAAAGCCCTGCTGCAGTGGGGTGAAGGCTTCCGTCTTCGCTTCTGCCCACAGCGCCAAGCTTGTATAGGAATTGCGTATCATCAAGCTCTTCCCAAACATGTCCGGGTCGGTATGATTTCATTCTGATTCTATAACGTCGGATGCTATCGGAATCGAGCACATCAAGTGACATATTGTCGAGAAGAAGCATATCCTGCGTTTTTATCGACGCATCACGCATCATAGCTCTGACTTCCTCTTTTGTACATTTGTAATCTCCCTCCCCGTTGCGACGATAGCTACCGCTGAAAGGATTTGCACCGAGGTAGACAGGCTTGTCGTAGCGTTGTGCACGGGGCACACGGATAGCGACTATTTGGTTGCCGTTGGACTCTTCTATGGTGACATTTTTATCTGAAAGGATATTAACGCTTACTTTTTGCTGATTGTTGAGGATGTTCCAAAAATCTTTGATTAGCTGTTGTGCATTGATACCCTCTACAGCGCGGAGATTTTTGTCGGAGTCTTCCTCTACACCAAGAAGAATAATTCCTCCGAGTGTATTTGCAAACGCGGAATAAGTTTCCCAAATACTTTGAGGTAACCCTCCAAGAGCAGTTTTGGCTTCAATTCTGTTATTTTCCTTATATTGATTAATATTCTTAAAATCTATCATAGCGAAGTCTCCGACATTTTTATTGAGTTCTAATAGTATTATATCACATATTCAAAAGCAAATCAATACTCAAATAAAAAACGGATGAATCAAAAATTCATCCGTTTTAATTTACGTCGCTTGTGCTAAAAGATAGAGTATCAAAAACGCGATACAAATGATGCCGATAACGGCAAGCATCGGGAGAAACATCATCTTCACGGCGGCGAAGTATGTGGCAAGGTGGTCGCGCCACGCGGGGCGGGAGCGGTTGAATGCCTTTTCGGTCTCGCTCAGCTCGCGTCGCGGGCGTGCGTCCGAAAGGCTTCTGCCGAAGCCGCGCGTGGGAAGGCCAGACATATCGGCGATGGTGCGGCCGTCGTCGACCCAAACCACCTTCTCGCGCTTTTTCTTTTCCTTTTTAGCCATTGGAACAGCCCTTGCAGAGGTGGCAGGCTACGAAGTGGCCGGGCTCGACCTCACGGTATTCGGGCGCGCACTTCGCGCACTCCTCGGTTGCTTTGGGGCAACGGGTGTGGAAACGGCATCCCGAGGGGGGATTTGCGGGGGAGGGAATGTCGCCCGCAAGGTGAATGCGGTTCATCTTGACATCGGGATCGGGATTGGGGATCGCGGAGAATAGCGCCTGCGTGTAGGGGTGCAGGGGATTTCCGAAGATGTCCTTCTTGTCGCCAAACTCCATCATCTTGCCGAGGTACATAACTCCGACCTTGTCGGAAATGAACTTGACGACCGAAAGGTCGTGCGAGATGAAGAGGTAGGTCAGATTCATCGAGCGCTGAAGGTCCTTCAGCAGATTGATGATCTGCGCCTGGATCGAAACGTCGAGCGCCGAAACGGGTTCGTCGCAGATGACAAGCTCGGGCTTGACCGAAAGTGCGCGCGCAATGCAGATACGCTGACGCTGACCGCCCGAAAATTCGTGGGGGTAGCGCTCGTAGTAATAGTCGCGCAGACCGCATTTTTCCATAAGGTCGAGAACGTAATCCTTGACCTCATTCTTCGGAACTATGCCGTGAACGAGCACGGGCTCGGAGAGGATGTCGCCGACCGTTGCGCGGGGAGGAAGCGAGGAATAAGGGTCCTGGAAGATGATCTGCATCTTGGTTCGCAGATCGCGCAGGTCCTGACCCTTGAGCTCTGCAATGTTCTGACCCTTGAAGTAGATCTCGCCGCCGCTCGAGGGGTGGAGGCGGAGAATGGTGCGTCCGAGAGTGGTCTTGCCGCATCCCGACTCGCCGACAATGCCGAGCGTTTCGCCCGCCTTCAGCTTGAAGGACACGTTATCGACCGCAACAAGCTCCTTTGTGGGCTTGCCCATAAGGGTCTTTGCAAGCACGAATCTCTTCTGGAGATTACGAACTTCAAGTATCGCCTCGGGATCAGGAGGATTCTTCTTGATTTCTTCAGACATTTATTTCTCCTCCTTTCCGTAGAGGTGGCAGGCAACGTAGTGCGTGGGGCTGACCTGAACCATCTGAGGGTAGTCGCCCGAGCATTTCGCGATGCACTTGTCGCATCTTTCCTTGAAATAGCAATGAGTGGGCATATTTACGGGGTTCGGAACGTTGCCGGGGATGTTGAAGAGGGTGTCGGAGTCGGAATTCATTGTCGGCTTCGACTTCTGCAGGCCGATCGTGTAGGGGTGGCGCGGATCGTGGAAGATCTCGGAAGTCGTGCCGCGCTCGATGACCTTGCCCGCGTACATAACAACGACGTAGTCCGCCATTTCAGCGATAACGCCGAGGTCGTGGGTGATGAGCATGATAGAGCCGTTGATCTTTTCCTTGAGGTCGCGGAGAAGATCGAGGATCTGTGCCTGAATGGTAACGTCGAGAGCCGTGGTGGGCTCGTCGGCGATGATAAGACGGGGATTGCAAGCGAGTGCCATCGAGATCATAACTCTCTGACGCATACCGCCCGAAAGTTCGTGGGGGAAGGAAGCGTAAACGCGTTCGGGAGCCGCAATGCCGACGAGCTCGAGCATTTCAAGCGACTTTGCCTTCGCGCTTTCCTTGGTCGCGCCGGGGACGTGGATGAGGGTGACCTCATCAAGCTGCTCACCAATGGTGAAAACGGGATTGAGCGAGGTCATCGGCTCCTGGAAGATCATCGAGATCTGGTTGCCGCGAATGCGGTGGATCTCGCTCATCGGCATTTCTGCGATGTCGTAGACCTTGCCGTCGTTCGAGCGGAAGCGGATGTGACCGTCAACGATCTGACCCGTGGGACTCTGAAGGAGTCGCATAACCGACATACTGGTGACCGATTTGCCGCAGCCCGACTCGCCGACAACGCCGACGGTGGTGCCCGCGGGAATCTCGAAGGATACGCCGTTTACAGCCTTGACTACACCCTGATCGGTGAAGAAGTAGGAGTGAAGGCCGTCGATCTCAAGGATATTTTCGGGATCCTTCATCTCGGTAAGGTACTCGGATTCGTCGCATTTGCGGAATTTCTTGGCTTCAAGCTCGCGCATTACCTTGGCGTTTGCCTTGGCGATAGCGCGCACTTCCTTGCCCGAAAGATAATGTCCGTCGGACTTTTTCTTACCTATATTATTAATAGCCATATCTGCTTACCTCCTTTGCTTGGGGTCGAGAGCATCGCGCAGACCGTCACCGACAAAGTTGAAGCCGAGAACGGCAATGATGATGCAAAGGCCGGGAGGTCCCCAGACGTTGAAGAAGTTCTGAAGAATGTTCGAGTCCTCGGCAACGATGTTTATCATCGTGCCCCAAGCCGCAAAGGGCGCGCGAACACCCATATTGAGGTAGGAGAGCGATGCCTCGTAAAGGATCATGCTACCAAGTGAGAGAGTCATCGAAACGATGAGCTGGGGCATTACGTTCGGGATAAGATGCTTGAAGATCTTGCGCGAGGTCGAATAGCCCATTGCCTCTGCCGCGACCATATATTCCTGCTCGCGGAGGAAGAGGATCTGTCCGCGGACAAGGCGCGCGGTTCCGGGCCACGAGAAGAGCGTAAGGAACGCCATAAGGAAGTAGATTCGCATATTTGCCGCGACATTTGCCGCGTCAAGCAGAGTCGAGATGATAAGAAGGATCGGGAAGCCGGGCAGGCACATCAGAATATCGCAGATACGCATGATAACGTCGTCGATAACGCCGCCGAAATAGCCCGAAATACCGCCAAGCACAACGCCGAGGATGTTGATGGCGAAAACGGCAATGAAGGAAACGGCAAGCGAGATGCGTCCGCCGTACATCAGACGGGTGAAGACGTCGCGGCCGTCCTTGTCGGTGCCGAGGATGTGATCCTTCGAGGGTTTAGCCAGCGAGTTGATCTCCTTGCCAGTTTCAACGAGCTGATAGAAGGAGTGAGTCTCGCCGTTTTCCTCGTAGGTGACGAGGGAGTATGTATACTCGGTCTTGCCCGAAAAATCCTGTTCGGTTTCGCCCCAAACGGGGTAAATGACAGGTCCGAGCCAGCAGAAGAGGAAGAGTCCGACGATCATAAGAAGTCCGATCATCGAAAGCTTAGAGCGGAAGAAGCGGCGCGCGACCATTCTGCCGGGCGAGAGGAGCTTGACATTTTTGTCGTGCGGCTCGGTCGCATTGGCTTCGGGGGTAACTACTTTTTCATTTTCCTGTGACATAATAATTACCTCCTTTACTTGGTCAGCTTGACGCGCGGGTCAACGATAACGTACATAAGGTCGGCAAGGAGCACGCCCATAACCGAGAGGAGCGCGAGGAACATATTGTAACCCATAATGAAGGGGATGTCCGCCTGCATCATTGCCTTGAATGCAACGTTACCGATACCGGGCAGGTCAAAGACCTGCTCGGTTATGATCGCTCCGGAGAAGAGCGAGGGGAGAAGTCCCGCAAGCGAGGTGACAAGGGGAATCAGAGTGTTGCGGAAGGCGTGTTTGTTGATAACGACGCTTTCTTTCAGTCCCTTTGCGCGCGCGGTGCGGATGTAGTCGGAGTTGAGGACTTCAAGCATATTTGTTCTGGTCATTCTCATTCGTCCGCCGATCGAAAGGATGACGACGGTGAGGATCGGGATGAACATATGCATGAAGTAGTCACCGAAAAGGGCGATTCCCGTGTGCGATGCGGTCGCGTCAACGAGACCCGAGGGCGGGAAGAGCCCGAGTTTGTTTGCAAGTAAGTCCTTGAGCACCTGTCCGAAGAAGAAGGAGGGAAGCGAGATGCCTATCATTACGCAGATGGTAACAAGGTAGTCTCGGATCGAATACTGATGCGTTGCCGCGGTGATACCGAGGGGTATCGCTATCATAAACTCAAAGACGGTCGCGATAAGCGCTACGGCGAAGGAAACGCCCATATGGTCGACGATAACGTCAAGTACGGGCTGACCGTAGACGAAGCTCGTGCCAAAGTCGAATCGGCAGAGCGCGCCGAGCCACTGGATATATCCCTTGATGATGCCGAGGAAGCTGTTATCCGAAAGACCGTACATTTCGTACATCTTTTCGATCGCCGTTGCATCAAACGCCTGAGTGTTCAGCGCCGCGATCTTGTTCGTTACGTAGTCATAAGGCATACAGCGAACGAGAATGTATATGATCAGCGAAACGCCAAGCAGGATAAGCAGGGCAAGCGCAAGTCTTTTGATGATATACTTAAACATTTTTCTTTATCGCGCTTTATCAGTTAGCAAATTCGATCTCCCAGAGCTTGTCAAGGGGAGAGGTGTAGGGGTTGATCTCTGCGGGGAGAGACGAGGAGTTGATCACCTTTGCGTTGTAAGCATAGAGAACCTTACGCTGATATACGGGAAGTTCAACTGCAAGGTCGAGAACGTAGCCCATAGCTTCACGGTAGAGTGCGGAACGCTCTGCCTGATCGTCGATCTCACGTGCGTCGTCGATAACGTCGCTGAGCTTATTGAGGATCTGAGTCTCCTCGGGATAGGAAGCGGGGGAAGCAAGGATCTCGCGGTAGCCCCAAGCAAGGGTGCTGGTTGCTGTGGAGTTCTTGTGGTAGACCTGATACATATCGGGGTCAACGGTGGTTCCCCAAGCTGCCGCCCAAACTGCGAGCGAGCCTGTCGAGAGCTTTGTGAGTGCCTGAGTATCCGGAACTACCTCGATGTTCCATCCGCACTCGTTGAGAAGATCGGCAGCGGACTGGAAGGTCTGATAGGTGGGGTGATCGGTGAGGTTGGAGCCTGCGATGGTGAACTTGATCGAAAGAGCCGAGTCGCCTGCGGAAACGCCTGCGAGCTGCATATATTCAAGAATAGCCTTCTTTGCTTCCTCGCGGTCGAAGGAGATCGCGGGGTAGTCATGGAGGTTGTCACGGCTGTTGTTGCCGCTTGCATCCTTGGGGTAAGCCCACGAAACGGTGGACATCGGCCAGTAGATGGTCTCTGCCATACCGGTGGAGTAGTAGGAAAGTGCGAGAGAGGTGTTCATAGCGGACATAATAGCCTTACGAACGTAGATGTTGGGAACCTTACCTGCGTTGACGCCGATATAACCGTAACCGAGCTGATCGGTGTAGGTCTTCTCGATGCCCTTGGAAGCAAGGCCGTTGATGAGGTCGATGTTAGCCTGAGTGAACTGAGGAGTTACGAAGTGAACCGAGCCGGACTCGAGAGCGGAGATAGCGTTCGATGCGGAAACTACCTGGTAACGAACCTTCTCGATCTTGGGCTGACCCATCATGAAGCTGTTGTTAGCCTTGAAGTAAGCTACGTTGTTCTTGTAGAAGTCGCCTTCTGCGGGAGTGTCGCTGTTGTTGATGTCAGAAACCTTGTATGCGCCCGCGCCCATGGGGAGCTTAACGTTTCTCGAGGACTGGATAACGTCCTTCATATAGTCGAAGGAAGCGTAGTCAACGCCGAACTTGTTGTTTGCTACGTCAACGGTGTAGCCCTCTGCATAGTAGTGCTGGGGAGCAACAGAGAAAGCGAAGTTCCAGATAGCCTTGGGGTCGGTGCCGTTGATGGTGATCTGGAGAACGTCATATTCCTCAGCATTGACGGGCTTGCCGTCAGCGTCGTGCTCGTGAGCAACGGTGTAGGTGCCATTAGATGCGGTAACGGTTGCAACGTCGGTGGTGTGGCCGAGGGAAACGATACCTGCGATATTGGGAACTGTGAGCTCGCCGTCCTTCATATTAGCGCGAAGGATAACTTCCTTTGCCTTTGCGGCATAGGTGGTGCGGAGCTTGTTTGCGGTTGCCCAGTAGGAAAGGATGATGTCGAGCTCCTGCTCGATCTTGGAGTTGTAAACGTAGTCGATCGCGGAGTTCATATCCTTAACAACGTCAGCGTTGTAAAGGCGGGTGACCTTTTCGATCTTGGACTTGATGTCCTTGTTGGTCTCGGGGTCCTTTGCGTACTCAACGGTAACGTAGCCCTCTGCATACATAAAGGAGGTAACCTCGTCGAATTCGCCCGTGGACTTGTAGGGCTCCTCAAGATATGCTTCCTTTGCGGAGATATAGTCGGTTCCGAGCTCTTCCTTGAAGAGGCGGAGAGCTTCCTCGTAGTCTGCAAGAAGGGTCGCGTTGGTTACTTCAGCAGCGTTATTGGAGATAGCGTTGATGTAACCGCTCGAGAGGGAATGATTGTTGATGGCATCGACCATCTTTGCGTAATCTGCGCTGTAAGAGCCTGCGGTCTGGGTCTTGCCGACGGAGCGGAAGAGGTTGATAAGCTCATTGAGGCGGTTCTGCGCGCGGTCCTGAGCGGCAGAGGTGATGGTGTCATCAACGTCGGTCGAGCCCGAGCCGATGGTCTGTGTGCGGTAGTCCTGAAGACCTACGATGTCGGTCGAGTACATGGTGGAAGAACCGGTATATACGGGATCGAGGTAAACGTAGAGGTTGAAGAGGACGTCCTCCATGGTCATGGGGTGACCGTCGGAGTATACGATGTCGTTCTTGAGAACGAAGGTGTAGGTGGTCTTGTCGGTAGCGGAATCATAATTGATCGCGTAGTCAAGAACCGCAACGGCGTGATCCTTACCGTAGGATACCTTAACGTCGCCGTTTTCGTAGTTGGAGCCGAGCATACCGATCTGGGTCATCGAAACGATGGTGGCATCGGCACCGGTGGTCGAGAAGAAGGGGTTGAAAAGACCGTCAAGGTCTTCGGTCATGATAACGAGAGCGTCGGGCGCGGAAGTCGAGCCGTTGCACGCTGTGGTCGATGCAAGAACGCCGAAGAGCATAACGGCGGCAAGCATCAATGAGAGAATTCTCTTTGACATTTTTGTTTCCTCCAATTTATATTACAAAAATTTTATCAGTTTAAGAACGTGAGCGTGATCTCGCCCGAAGCGGGATCGGAAGTGATCGAGATCTTGCTGTCGGCACCTTCCGCGAGCTTGACCGAGATGCCCGAAAGGGATATGCCGCGGTTGTCGCAGTTGCCGACGAGAGCGCCGAGGGTGTATTCCTGCGGGTAGATGTCGCCCGAGATGATGAATTCGGAGCCGCTTACGCTGACCGAGTCAAGCGCAGCGTCAGCGGAGAGCTGACCGCAAAGGAGTCCGAAGTGCGGTGCCTGCATACGCGAGCCCGCGCCGAGGGTGTATTTGATATTCTCAAAGCTTACGCCACGGATCGAAGCGCCCGAAGCGAGCGAGCCGAAAAGACCGCCGTTTGTCTTTGAGTTGTCTGCCTGAATGAATGTGATATTCGAGAACTTGTGGCCGCCTCCCTCGATCTTGCCGGTGAAAGCACCGCCCGCAAGAGCCGCGGACCAGTTAAGACCTGTGAAATCAAGGTCTGCCTCGATGTAGTAGCAGCCGCCGAGCTTGCTGTTTTTGACGAACTGTTCGGCTGTCGAGATGCGGTACCATTCGCCCTCGGCGAACTTGGTGTAAACGCAGATCTTTTCGGTCGCGCTGACGCCGTGCTCGTAGTCGATGTCGCCGGTGAGCTTTTCGGTGACGGGCTTTGTCATAGCCTCGTCGAGGTATGCGCCCACGAAGGTCTTGCCGTCGATCTCGGGGAAGGAATTCATATTCAGCTTGCCCGAGGAAAGATCCCAGGCGGGAATATCGAGCTCGATGAGTTGCTTTGATTCATAAAGATCAAAGCTTCCGCTTTCGTTCTGAACGTAGAATTCAAAGTTAAAATAGGGGATCCAAGCCGCATAAAGCGTCATTAAGGGCTCCTCGGAGCTGTAATTGCCTTCGGGAACCGAAAGGGTGTCGCTCTCGAAGCTCCAAAGCCCCGAATAGGTGTAGCCCTGTTCGAGACCCGATTCGGAAGTGGGTCTGCCGTAAGCATCAAGGGGATTGCCCGAAGCATCGGTGCGGGGCGAGCACTCGCGGTACCAGCCGGCAAAGAAGCAACCGTTCTTCGAGATCGAGAACGCGCGGTCTCCGCGTCGGCTGTCATCGGGGGTGATCAGCTTCAGCTGATAATTGCCCGAGGCATCCTTTTTTGCGTCCGCAAGTCTGAAAACGTCAACGACCTGAACGTTTTCGGTGTTTGCGAAGGCACCGCCGCACGGGTCGAAGCGCACGCTTACCGTGTAGCCCTCGCTGTTGAGCCCTTCATAGGGCAGCTCCCATTGGGAGCAGCCCGAAAGGACGAGGAGGAGGCACAGCGCCGCCGCAAAAAGTGCGGTGAGTTTAATTTTTGTCAGTTTCATTTTCGTCTTTCTTTTCTCCTTCCTCCGATTTTTTGTTCTTTTTAATAATAACACTGTCACAGATGATGATAGTGACCACTGCGATCACGAGAACCGCGGTGAGGGTGATGATGATAACTGTGGGAGTACCGATCTCCTCGGTGGGTTCTTCGACAGGAGGCTCGGTGGTCTCTCCGTTTTCGAGAGTGAGAAGCTTTTCGATTCTCGCCTCTGCCTCGGTCAGCTTCTGGTAATTGGTGACGAGTGCGCGCTGCTCGAGTGTCGAGATCGCGTCGTATGCCGCGCGCGCCGCCTCGACAGCCGCTTTGTCTTCAAGAGAGACGGTTTCGGGAAGTTTGTCGATGAGGTCGATTGCGGCAAGAGTTACGTCGTCGGCAGCCGCCGCGCCGAGAAGGACGTTGTCAAAGTAGTTCGAAAGAATGAAGGAATCGTAATTCTTTCCGTTTGCGGGGCGGACCATCGTGATTCGGTTCTCAACGTGACCGATGTAGTCGAGGAAGTTTGCGCCGTAGTAAACGACGTAGGGCGCCTCTGCGGCGTTCCACATGAAGCAGTCAACGATGCCGAGACCCGAGAAGATGAGATCCTTGCCGTTCTGATCGACGAAGGTATATTCGCCGGTCGCGGGGATGTTTTCGTAGGATGCGAAGTAGTTGTAGTCGAATTCTTCCTCAAGAATGGGAGCATTGTAGCTCTGGAAGGTTACAAGAGTGAGACTGTCACAGCCGAAGAAAGCCTTGTGACCGATCGAAGCAACTTCCTTTGGGAGGCTGACGCTCTTGATGCCGCTTCCGGCAAATGCCCAAGCGGAAATTCTCACTGTGCCGTCAGCAACGGCCGCGTTTTTGTCCTCACCCGCATAGGTGATCAGCTCAAGACCGCTCGGAACAACGCGGTAGAGCGAGCCGCCAATGACCTTCACGTTTTCGGAAAGATCATAGTCAAGGCTGATCTCGTCATAGACCTTGTCGCCGAAAGTGACCTTGTTGACCTTTGCGAAGGGCTCAAGGATGCACATAGCGAAGGGGTTGTCGCCGATATCCGTCAGCTTTTCGCCAAGGGTGACCTTGAAGGGAGCTTTTTCTTCCTTGATGAATGCAAGCTTTCCTATGAATTCTGCGCCCGAAAGATCAATGGATGCGAGTGCGGAGTATGCAAAGCCGTAATCACCGACGTAGGCGATCTTTTCAGCACCGGTAAGGGTCGCAAGCGCGGTGCAATATCCGAATGCACCCTCGCCGATCTTGACGCCATCGGCAAACTTGACGGATTCGAGTGTTTCTGTGCCCGTGAAAGCATAGTCGCCGATGTCGGTTGCCTTGCTCAGGTCTGCCGACTTGAGCGCGGTGTATGCAAATGCGTTCTTGCCGATCTTTGCGATATTGGCAAAGGTCATATTTTCAAGTGCGATACAGCTGTAGAACGCGCTGTCCGCGATCTCGGTCAGCTTCGCGCCCGACTTGACCGATTTGAGGCTTCTCATATATGAGAACGCGCCCTCGCCAAGCTTTTCGGCGGATGAGATGTCGATCGAGGTCATAATGGGTGCGTGGTAATGATAAAGGTAATTGCCCTCGTCATCGGTGGCGATAGCGCCGAAGCTCTGATCGAGGTATTCATAGGTCGCATCGCCCGAGAAAGCGTATGCGCCGATGGATTTGACCTTCGAGAGGTCGATCTTTTCAAGTTTGGATGCGTTATAGAATGCGTAGTCACCGATCTCCACACCCGTGCCGAGCTTGACTTCGGTAAGCTCTGCCGCACCGTAGAAGGCTCCCTCGCCGAGGTTTACGTTATTGCCGACGGTCAGCGAGTGGATGGGGGAGGTGAATACGTAGAAGTAGATTCGGGTGTTGTCCGCAAGTCTGTAATAATCGTAGGTCCAATTATCTTTGTAGTCAAGTCGGAAAGCGTTTTTGCCGATGATGGCGCCGTTTCCGATCGTGACGGTCTCAAGCTTCGCGCAATCGCGGAAGGCATTTGCGCCGACTTCTGCGTTTTCGGCGATCTTGACCGATGTGATCGCTGTCTTTCTGAACGCGCCCGAGCCGATGTGCTTGACAGCCGAAAGATCAGGTGTTGCGGTGATCGCGGTGCCCGCAAACGCGGAGTCACCGATGTATGTCAGCTTGCCGAATTCAACGTTTGCAAGCTCCTCGCAATTTGCGAATGCATGGTTACCAAGCTTGGTTACGCCGGGCAGCTTGACCTTTGTGATGTGGTTGTTGCCCGAGAATGCACCGTCAGCGACCGCGGTGACGGATGCGGCAAGCTCGATCTCTTCTGCAATGGGGGAGCAGAGAAGAACTGTCTTGCCGTCAACGGAAAGGAGATATGCACCGCCGCCCTGCGATTTGAAGGTGGTGTTGCCCTCGGCAACTGTGAAGGATGCGACCTTTGTGCCGCGGAACGCATTCTCACCGATAACGGCTACGTCGCGTCCGATCGTTACTTTTTCAAGGTTTTTGCATCCGTTAAAGGTGCCCGCGGGGATGACAGATGCGTTGACGGAAATTTCCTTGAGTGCCTCACAGCCCGAGAAGACGTACTGACCGAGCTTGATCTTTTCAGCCTGGATCGTCACGGTCTTGAGCTTCGCGCAGCCCGAGAAGGCGTAGGACGCGACCGACTTGGTCTTTTCGGTGAGGGTGAGTTTCTGGAGATTCTTGTTGTTTGCGAAAGCGTATTCGCCGAGTGCAACGCCCTCGGTCAGGGTGATGGCGCCCGAAATGTTACAGTCCATAAACGCCTTTTCGTTGATGAACTTGACGTTTCCGATGCCCTCGACCGATACAAGCGAAGTACAACCCGCGAACGCACCGTAGTCGATGGTGTGAAGAGTGGAGGGGAGAACGACGCGGCGCAGAGCGGTCAGATTAGCGAACGCGAAGCGGCCGATCTTCTCGACGCCCTCGGGGATGATGACCTCCTCGATGGTGTTGTCGCCGAGGTACCACATCTTGGTGGTCTCGGGAACCTCCTCGGAGATCTCGTCGTTCTCGGTCTTGGGAATGTAATCGTAGTTCGAGAATGCGAACTGACCGATCTCGGTGACCGCAAGGGTCGAGGGGAAGGTTACCGTTCCGCCGAGACCGAAGTAGTGCGAGAGCGAAGGACCCGATGTGATCCAGGGCTCCTTGACCTCAACAGAGATCGACTTTGAGTAGTAGGTGGGCTTGTCTTCAAGCAGAACGTTGACCGAAATGCTTGCAAAGCCTTCCTTGAGTGCCGTAATGTTGCCGTTTTCGTCAACCTTTACGATGTTGTCATTACTCGATTCAAACACTACCTTTGTGTCCTTCGGGAAGAAGGCGTCAAGGCGGTAGCGGAGGGTGACTTCCTCGGAGGGGAACATCGAGAGCGAGTAGTTCTCGCCGACGAACTTCTGCTCGTCGCCCGTGCTTCCGATGTCACGCTCGGTCGCGTCAAGCTGGAAGTATGCTTTCTTGGTGTAGAAGCCTGTCAGAACGAAGTTGTCTGTGACGGGCTTGTCGAATTTCTGATATCCCTCGTCGCCCTCGCCGAGAACGGTGAGTGAGAGATGCGCCGTCTTTTTGGTCACGGGGTCGCGCGCGACGATCCTTGTCACACCGGGCTTGAGAGCGATCACCTTGTTGCCGACGATGTCCGCAACCTCCATATTGGTGGAGTAATATTCAAGAAGCTCGCTCCACTCGCTTCCGGGATAGAGAATGGGCTTCAGCTCGTAGGTCTGGTTGGGGGAAAGAGAGATGCTTCCTTCCTCGAAATACATATCAACGTACTCATCGGGGAGAGAGAGCTCGTAAGTTGCTGTGTTGAGCGCGTAGTCGTAGGTGACGATGGTGAAGGTGTTCGCGTTAGCTGCGTTTTCCTTTATCTGTCCCACGTAGTCGGTCAGCTCGTAAACAACGTAGGAGGTTGAGTTGAAATCCGAGTAGATCGAGGTGAGGTACTTATCAAATGCATTGAATACGAATTCGCCGTTTGCATCCATTGCAACGTAGCCGAACTGCGCACCCATCGAGAAGTGGTTGTCATAGATAGCGACCTTCGCGAAAAGACGGGTCTTTTCCTCGGAGCGGTCGTATTCGGTGTAATACTCAACGCCGGTCACCGCGGGAGCGGAGAAGTCAACGTAGAGGGGGAAGATGAAGGTGTTCGAGAGGTTCTTCGCCTCGCCGCCGTCGCCGTAGTCAAGGAAGCCCTTGAGGGTTACGGTGTAGCGGGTGTTGTTTTCAAGCTCGTTTTCGTAAGCATCGAAGCCGATCTTGATGTTTGCGGGGTAGATCGATCCGCCGTCGCCGTAGGACTTACGGATGTCCTTTTCGGTCTTCTCAAAGACGACCTCGCCTGTTGCGTCATTGGTGATGGTGATCTCAATGCGCTCCGCGCTTCTGAGAAGTCCGCCCCAGACGTATTCAAGCGAATGAACGGTACCCTCGACGTTCGAGATCGAGATATACTTGCGGTCTGCGGCGATCAGCTTGCTTGCGGGATCCTGCTCGAAGTAGTAGGAGCCGAGGAAGGAAACGTAATCCTCATAAAGCGATCCGACAGGGCGTGTTGCGTAGGCATCTGGAAGAGTCTTGTCGGCAAGGTCGATGCTGTCGTCGATCTCGTCGGCGTTGGTCTCGAAATAGTCGATGTCAAAGAGGGGAGCAACGGTCCAGTCGCCGTAGAATACAAGGTAGGGAACGGAGAGGTCGATCTCGGTGCCCGCGGTTGCGGTGAGGATCACGTGACCCTCGATATACATACCGTTTTCGAACTTGTTCATATATTCGCGGTCGGCGTCCGAAAGGGTGACCGTGATGGTCACGTCTGCGGTCGCGCCTGCGGCAACGGTGAGGTTCTTATCGTTCAGAGTACCGCCCGAAACGTTTGTGATCTCAACCGTCGTGCCGTTTTCGAGAAGGTAGCCTTGCTCGTCAACGGTGTACTTACCGTCGCTTGTTTTGGTATCGCTGATACCCTCGGTCATTACGTATGCTGATATATCATAGGAAAGTGAAGAAGAACCAAAGTTATATACTGAGAAATTGAGGGTATAAATGCCCTTCTTTTCGGGATCGTCGCCAAGCTCGATCTTGGATTTGTCGAGAATGCTTCCGTCCTTACGGCTCTTTGTGAGGATGTAGGCATCTGTTGCGATCGCGCTTGTCAGATTTGCAAGACCCGCGCCCTGCTTTCTTACGGCGTAGGGCAGACCGTTTTTGTTACGAACGATGTCAGCGGTAGACATGAGAAGTCGGTTGACGACAGCCGCGATCTCAACGTTGTTGTCTGCGATAGCGGGGAAGTTCTCACGAACGTACTGACGAAGGATGGCAACAAGACCCGAAACGTTGGGGCATGCCATCGAGGTGCCCGAAATTCTGTCATATCCCTGACCGGGGACAGAGGAGAGGATCATTCCGCCGTGTGCGGTGATCTCGGGCTTGATCTCAAGGTCGGGGGAGGGACCCCAGGAGGAGAAGTCGGACATGAAGGGACCCGAGGTCTGGCTGCGGGAGATCTTCAGCTTGCCCGTGCCGACAGCCGCGAGCATTTCGCCCTCGTCCTGGCTGATCGAGCAAACTGCAAGCTTCGCGTCGCCGACAGTCATCTTGATATCACCCGCAACGTTGTTGTAGATGATGATACCTGCCGCACCCTTCTGCTCTGCAACCTGTGCCTTTTCCTCAAAGGTGGTAGAGCCGCGGCTTACAAGAACGATCTTGTCCTTGACCTCGATGCCCGTGTAGTCTGCGGAGCGTCCCGCACCGGGAATGGTTACGAAATCGTATTCAGCCTCGTTCACTCCCTCGGGCAGAAGATCGGCAACGAATTCCTTTTCCTCGGAAACACGGTCGGTCGACTCTATGTAATAGATGATGGTCTCGCCGTAGAGCATATAGGGAGTTTTCGCTCCGTTGACCGATGCAACGGAAAGCGCGCCCTTGTAGGTCGAGGGAGAGCCGACGGTGCCGTTGTCGGGGTTGGAGGTAAGACCGAGGTTACCGTTCTTCTCGGAGCCGTAGGTGGAGGTGAAGCTGTTGGAAGCCGCAACTACCATGCTGATTCCGAGCTCGCGGATGCGGTCATAAACGCCCGTGATCTGCTCCTTGTCGTTCTCGCGCGAGAAGCCTGCGGAGGTACCGATCGACATATTGATAACGTCAACCTCAAGAACAACACAGTCCTCAAGCGCGCCGAGGATCCAGGAGGTTCTCGCGGTATCCTCGATATCGGAGAAGATCTTCATAATGGCGAGCTGTGCGTTGGGTGCAACGCCGGTGATGACGTCATCCTTGCCCGCAATAACTCCGGCAACGTGTGTGCCGTGATCCGAGTGAATGGGGAAAACGTCCGCGTCGCCGTCAGCGTAGTCAAAGCCGTAGGGGACCTTTTCGCTGATATAAACGTCGGAGGCTGTCAGACCCGCCTGCTTGTCCGCCGCGACGGTATCGCCAATAAAGCCTTCAACGTCCGCAAATGTCATTCCGTATGTATCGGATGTGAAGTTTTCGGTCGAAAACGCGGTGTGGTAGTAGTCAAGACCCGTGTCAAGAACTGCAACGACCGTGCCCGAGCCGTCATATCCGCAGCCGACGCTGTTGAAGATACCTGTGTCCTGAACGTTGACGGTGTTTTCAACGAGCTTGTTCTCCATCGACTTGTAAACGTCGCCGACGATCACGTTGGTTTTATTGCCGAGAGTTTTGCAAACATCCTCGAAATCACGCGCGGTGATAAGAAGCTCAAAGCCCGCAATAACTGTGTCGTAATCAAGTCCGAGCTCGTAGGAAAAGCCCGCCCTATCGAGCTTTTCGATAAGCTCGGCGCTTTCCTTTGCGATATTCTCGCGCAGAGCGGCAGCCTCGTCGCTCATTGCGAATTCGGAGATGCTCATCGTCTTGTCGGAGGCTTCGTATGCGTCAAGCAGACTTTCCGCATCGACCTCGATGATGAGCGAGATGATCTGATCGTCCTTCACCGTGTCGGGAAGGGCAACGACTGCGCTCGAGAAATATTTCGAGATGTCGTTGTGCAGCTTGCCGTCAAAGAGCCCGATGTAGGCTTCCGCAGCTACATCGCCCGCGGCTTCGACGCAAACTCCGACGATCATTGTTGTCAGCAGGAGCATTGAAAGCACTGCCGACAGTACCCTGGTACGTTTTTGTTTCTTCATTTTTTCCTTTGCCTTTCGCGTAATTGTGTAACGATAAACGTATAATATATTAATATATAATGATTTTAATAGAATAGATATATAATATAAATTTAGCGCGACTGAACAATTATACCATAACTGCGGCGAAATATCAATACCTACCTATAATATATAACAATTTGTTTCCGTTATCGCGGAAAGTCATTCATAAAAGCCGATTTTGGGCAAAAATCAATGCAAATAATTTTACAAAAAGTTCATTGATATTATGAGCCTCTCATGATATAATAGGGCAGTAAAAACGAAATATCAGGAGAAAATCAATGAAAAGAATTATTATGATCCTTCTCGCTCTCGCAATGGTGATGTCCTTCGTCGCTTGCGGTGAGGGCGGAGAAGAAACCACAGAAGCTCCCGAGACCACCGCTGCTTCCACCGAGACCGAGGCTCCCGAAGCAGATACCACCGCCGGGGAAACCGAGGCGGCATTCAACGGCTACAAGGTGACCGTTACCGACAAGGACGGCAACCCCATCGCAGGCGTACAGATCCAGATGTGCGATTCCAAGGGCTGCAGAATGCCCAAGGGCACCGAGGCTGACGGAACCGTGACCTTCGATTTCGACACAAGCGACTTCCACGTTCTCATCGCCGCACCCGTCGACGGCTACGCCGTTGACACCACCGAGGAATACTTCTTTGAAAACGGCGGTAAGGAACTTACTATCGTTCTTGAAAAGAAATAAGAACCGAAAAACGGCTGATCCGCAATGAAGCGGATCAGCCGTTTTTTTGAAGTTGCTGGTTGCTAGCTGTTAGTTGCCAGCATTTTGGTTTTATTTTTCAAAATTTATGTGTAAATATGTTAGAATCCCACAAAAATTACGTCCTATAGGGTGAGGCGCCATCATGAAGAGAAAGGAGAATGACATGGACGACCGAAAGATCATCGAGCTCTTTTTTGCCCGCGATGAAAAAGCATTGAGTGAGAGTCAGAAAAAATACGGCAGGTATTGCGAGTCGATCTCGAAAAATATCCTTTCGAGCGACGAGGATGCTGAGGAAGTGCTCAACGACACGCTCCTGTCCGCGTGGAATTCTATCCCGCCCGAGGAGCCGAAGTCGCTGAAAACCTATCTCGGAACGCTCGCGCGGAACCTCTCGCTTGACAGATACAGAAAAATGAAAGCGGAAAAGCGCGGCGGCTGTGAGGTCTCGCTCTGTCTTGAAGAAGCTGAGGAGTTCCTTGCCGACACGAAAAGTATATCCGAGGAATACGAAAATCGCGAATTCATCAAGTTTTTGAATGATTTTCTGCATTCCCTGCCCGAGCGCGAGTGCGACATTTTCGTCCGCCGCTATTTCTACTGCGATTCGACCGCATCCATCGCGCACAGATTCGGCATAAAGGAGCCGCACGTCCTCGTTATCCTCTCGAGAACCAGAAAAAGTCTGAAAAAAGCACTTCAAAAAGGAGGTTACACGCTATGAAGACGAATGAATTTTTTGATGCAATGGGAAAGATCGATCCCGCTCTTATCGAGCGCGCGGAGAGAAAAGTTGTGAAGAAAAGCCACTTCCCGAAGCTGATCGCGATAGCTGCGGCACTTGCTCTCCTTGCGGCAAGTATGCTTGCTGTGTTGCCGATGCTTCTTGACACAGAGCCCGAGGAATCGGTCGTCGGTGAAGAAACGCTTGACCTGTTTGATCCGTTTTACGGCTCGGTTGAAACTGCCCAAACGGGCGTGGGAACGAACGCAAAATACCCGATCTTCCGGATTGTGGGCTATAAATACTCCGAATACCTTATCAGAAATGCATATCCTGTGGAAATGTACGGCGAGATCATCGGCGAAAAGATTGACGAGATCGATGTTTTTAACGGTTGGGGACTTTTCAGCGAACGTCCCGCGGTAGAACACGACTTAAAGGTGGTCAAGGCAGAGGTCTATGCCGTGAATGGCGTTGCGCCCGATGCGGGAGTTGCGATCAAATTTGTCGAAGAAGGACCTTTTAACTCGCTTGAGCACTACTACGCCGCAGTGAATACCGATTATGAGTTCACCTCGTTTGCGGATCTGATTTCGGATTATAATGCTCCCGCCTTTATGAGTATGACAGAGGTTCGCTTGGAAGATGATACCGTTGAGCGGCGCGGAATTGAGTATAAGAAATACGATCTCAAAAATGGCGCAGATAATGAGATCATAAAGATCCTACTTACACTCGATGCTCCCGCGGAGATCACGGGAGGTTACAACACGGGCGACGAAAGGATAGTTGAAGTTAAGAATAAACCGACGCTCAATCTGATGGTTAATATTGATTCCGTCGGTGATAAGTATTGCAATATATGGGTTCACGAAAACGGTTATATAGCGTATATGGGATTCCGTCAGCCTGTCGTTTTCTTCAACGTTGGAAAAGAGGCAACCGATGCGATATTTAAGCTGTTCTATGAAAACTCGGAGCACGTTTCGACCGTTAAGGTGGGTCCAAATGATTACGGACTTGTTGAGTATCCTGTGAATCAGTAAAAAATAATATTCCGGCACTTCCCGATATTTGGGAGGTGCCGGTTGTTTTTAGGGTGAATGATAAAGCCCTCCCGCGTGGGGAGGGCTTTATCATTCCAAGCGGTCGGCAGGGGCGCCGCCCGCTTGAAGCGCAAGGGGGTGTTTCGCCCTCTGCGGAGGGCGACTTAAGGCGCTGCCTTAAGAAACCGCAAACTTTTGAAAAAGTTTGATCAAAACTTTCGGGCTTTTTAGTTGAGTGCGTCCTCTATGGCTGCTTTCAGCGTTTCATAATCGACCGATCCGTCAAATCTCGCCGTCACAACGCCTTCGGAGTCGAGCACGACCGTCATCGGCCAGGTGTCGCCGCCGCCGAGGGAGTAGAAGTAGGAGTCGCTTTCGTCACCCTGACCGAAGAGCATCTTCGATTCGGGATAATTTGCAAGCACAAAGTCGAGTGCGGTATCGGCGGCGTAGCTCGAATGGATCGCGATAAACACCGCTTCGCCGTCAAATTCGCTTGCGAGCTCGTCAAAGTGGGGAAGCTCCGCGACGCAGGGACCGCACCATGTGCCCCAGAAGTTGATAACGCGTACTTTGCTGTTGGTGGTGGTCACGCTGAATCCGAATGTCTGGTCGGAATTGTAAAGCGGGATCTCCTCGGAGGGGCACATCTGTCCGACCTCGGCACCGGTCACGGCTTCGGGGACTTTATCGAAGAAGTTATAGTAAACAAGCGCGCCGCAAAGCACAACTGCGAGCACAGCCGCAACGATGCGCTTGCCGAGCGTGTTTTTCTTGATGATCTTTTCATCCTTTTCGGGCTCGCCGGTCAGGGGAGTGCCGCCGGGTGTGCCGGGATCAAGCAGAAAGCGCGGGCCTCGGCGATAGATCGCGTTCGTCGGGCATTCGGGAATACAGTCGCCGCATTGGATACATTCAACGTCGCCGACCTTCGAGATGTCCATTTTGCAGACCGAAAGGCAGCGTCCGCACTCGGTGCATTTGCTGTTTTCAACCGAAACTCCGATGAAGGAGATCTTGTTGAAAAGGCCGTAGATCAGTCCGAGCGGGCAGAAGAAGCGGCAGAAGAAGCGGTAAATGAAAACCGCGCCGAGCATAAAGACGACAAGAAGGAAGAATTTCCAGGTGAAAAGCGGGCCGAGCATCGAGAACATATTCTCGTTTTCGGGGTTCGAGAGAAGTCCGACAGCACCCTCAAGCGTTCCCGCGGGGCATATGTATTTGCAGAATGCGGGCAAAACGAACTCGCGGAAGGCGTAAATGAGGGGCAGCGCGAAGACGAAAACGGCAAGAATGACGTATTTCAGCTTCGAAAGTATCTTTGTGAAGCGATTTTTCTTGATCTTTGGGGTCTTGATCTTATAAATGAGGTCCTGAATGAGCCCGAAGGGGCAAAGAAATCCGCAGATCCAGCGGCCGAAAAGGAGCGCATAGAGCAGGATGATGCCCACCATATAATAGGGGATCGACTTGTTTGCCGCGGTCAGCGCGTTCTGGAGCGAACCGAGGGGGCAAGCGGCGGATGCCGCGGGGCAGGAATAGCAGTTGATTCCGGGCGCGCAGATGCCCTTGAGCGGTCCGCGATATATGCGCCCGTTGCCGAATCCCTTGAGATTGGCGTTGAAAAGAAGCGCGGCGTAAAGCTGGATCAGCCTGCGCTTTGTCGGCTTGTGAGAGGAGAACCATTCTTTGATTTTCATAGCGATCCCTCCTTATCCAAGACCAATGCACTCGGTGCATATTCTGATTGCTTTTTGAAGAACGTCGTAAAATCCGTCCTGTGTCAGACCGATGACGATAAGCGCGCAAGCGACGCCGACAAGGACGAGACGGACGATCTTTTTGGTGTTTTCGGTGTCATTTTTTGTGCCGATTTGATCGGATTTTTTACCTTCGGATATAGCAACTTTTGTCCATTCGATTTCTCGTTCTGCACTTCTTCTCTCAATGACGGAAAGAGCGAAGAGAAGCACGCCCGAGATGACCGCGCCGATGGCGAGCATACCAACGACTCGCAGAAGCGCGGGGGTGAGGTTGTCGACCGTGAAGGAATCATAGTCGCAAAGGGTGATGATCGCGGGGATGAATGCGATGGCGCAGAGAAGAGCACAGACCGCGCGATAAGCCTTGCGGACGTATCGTTGACGGGCGATACCGTCATGGGAAATACCTTCGGGGAGCTTCTTTTGCAGGATCCGAAGCTTGATAAAGGGATCCTTTATCGCTTTTGCCTTACTTTTCGGCATCGGAAGTGCGATATTGAGTATAATTCCCGCAAAAACGGCGGAAATTGCGACCCAAAGCGGAATTGCTATCTTGTTGTATTCCGCGCCGATGCTTTCGGGCGTGTAGGGCGAATCACCCGAGGTGTAGATCGTGTGGGCGGAAAGGATCAGGCAGACCGTCGCAACGATCAGCGCGGCAGAGATCACGCATCCGCACACGGTATGTATAAGCCGAAGTTTCTTCTCATTCATTCGTGAAAACTCCTCATAAAATAATAATTCATTATATTATACCATATATTGAGGAAAAAGTCAAATGCGAATTTTAGAGAGCAATATTTGTCGCACCTGCGGTGCGAGTTAAAATCGGGCTTGCGCCCGAGTTAAGGTTGCTTTCAGCAAGTTAAGATCGCGCTGTGCGCGAGTTAAAGTTCGCCCTTCGGACGAAGTTGAAGGTCAATTTCCGCCGGGACGGAAATTTCCGATTTTTATTGTATTCGCGCTTGGTTTGATTCGGGCTGAATGATCCCGCGCGGCGCTCTATACCCTCCCAACCCTCCCGCAAGCGGGAGGGCTACTTTGGATTGAAGGACACAATATCAACCGAGCTTCGCTGTTTGCTGATGGCGAGCGGTTTGTCCTTATGCAGAATAATAGTGGCAGGTCATTGATAATACGCAAACTGTTATTCGTTTTGCTTCTTAGAAATACGAGAACTTAACTGAATTATTTAACAGTTCTTATTACGAGTTTGTAGGGGAGGGCGTCTTCGACCTCCCAAGCGCAACAAAATTATATCGGTGTAGTAAATCAATATAATTAATTTTAGTTACTGAATTATATCAATGCTAAAGTTACATGCGGTCGTGGGAGGTCGAGGACGCCCTCCCCTACAAACTCGTGCGAATCTTTTTATATTTATTGTACCTATTCCTCGTAATATTAAGTTTCAGTAGCATTTTGAAAAAGCTGAAAAGGCTGCTTCATTTCGCTTAATGAAGCAGCCCGGGTCAATATTAAAGATACATATAAGCGCCAATTACACGGCTTGTGTGCTTGTCATATTTGAGCCAACCGTTGTTCAGAGCCTGATCGAGAATGTAGCATCTGTCAAATGCATTGTCGCGGCACGCAAGCACGCACATATTTTCTTTGCTTGCGATCGCGGCGGGAAGGTCTTCTGCAGTTGTTTTGTAAGCAAATTCCGATACCTCTTTGAGTATTCTGCGGATCTCTGCGACGGTAGTTGTGATAGAATTCTTCTCCGAATCGGTGAATTCGGCAAGATATTCTTCGCTGTTTTTGCCGTCAAATATGATGATTGTCGGCTCATATCCCGAATCGGTTTTCACGATATAGCCGTAATCGGCAAGTCTGCCCAGATAGTATTCTTCGCATTCGTTCAATTTTCCTTCAGCCACCGATTTAAGTGTCAATGCTTCGTCGTGGCTGAGATAATCGGGAGTGTTTCCCATAATATCCTTGTACCTGTATTTGAACTGCTGAAATTGAACCACGGGTTTATCCTTGCGTTCTTGGGGGCATCCGTGAAGTCCCACCCAAGGAATATAGGGGATGTTGCTGCTCTGGAATCCCACGATATCCCACTGCCCGTGGTCGGGACGCTTGGTATAATCAAATTCTTTATCGGGAGATGCGGAATACATAAGTTTATCAAACGCGCGCATCAAAAGTACCCATTTTGCATCTTCATAACTCTGATACTTCCCAAAATAATCGATACCGTGAGCATTGCAAGCGGCGGTAAAATCGTCGATAAGCTTTGTGAATAATTCTGTGAGACTTGAGATTACACGGCAATTATAGTTCCAAACCTTTTCCTGTGCATCTTTGCTGACGATGGGAAATGCCGTTTCGTATCTGTCCGCGTTTTTAATTAACATTGTTTGATTTGTCAGATAATCAAGCTCGTCCTCCATATAGGGGAGCGCTATGCCGAGCTCGAGAGAGAGCTCTTCTGCTGTTGAAGGGTTGCCGTAAGCCTCAAGGAAAATATTATTGTAGATCTTATGAGAGAGCACGTTCCAGGGCTGTCCCTTATCACCAAAAGAGTTGCAACTGCAGGTGAAATCCACTTCCTCGGGCTTGTAACTTCTTACACCAAATTCTCTTGCCATATCCATACCTTCTTTCAAAATTTCTCTTGCACGGAAAAGCCGTGACTTAACTGTGTTTTCGGGGAGTGAGAGTGCTGATGCGATCTCGCGTACGCTTTTGTTTTCGATGTAGTAGGCAATGACGATATTTCGGTAGTCGCTCTTGATGAACGCCAGCTCGCGCCTCAGCAGGGACATTTCCTCTGCGTGTATCGTTTCATAGAGCAAATTCTCGCTCTCGTCTTCGATCTCATAATCTCCGATGTCGGAACCGGTTACCGACTCGTTTTTATTATGTTTTCGTACCGCCCAAAGCGAATAACGGTTGCGCGCGATCTGCCATACCCAAGCGGAAAAACTCGTCGGTATCGTTCCGCCGTGCAGAGATGTGATGATCTGCAGGGCAATATCCTGCGTTAGATCCTCCGCCTCATATTGGTCCCCTGTCTTTTTCAGGCAGAAGTAAAAGATCTTTTCCATATAGTTCTCGGCAAATTCATTCATCAACCGATCGCGCAAAATGCTTGAGTTACTCATTCTTCTCGCCTCCCTTCATCCATATAGTGTGGCAATTCCAAATTTGGTTGCATAGATTTTGAAATATTATATCATATTTTTTGGATTTTGTCTACTTGGGCAAAGGCAGTTGTTAATAAGCAAGAGCGAACAAAGCTTTCTGGGTGCCCCCTCATCACCCGCTTTGCGGGAGCTTCTCCCAGGAGAAGCCTAAGTGGTTGTTCGCATCATACATCGAATTTCAGCGAACATCGGTTGGGCGTAAGTCGTTTGTTGGTCAAATTGGAATGTTTTTATTGATTGAAATACCAAACAGAAGAATAAATGAAGGCGAATGCGCTTAAAACTCAGGCTTCTCCTGGGAGAAGCTCCCGCCGCAGCGGGTGATGAGGGGACACCGGGGAAAGTTATGTTCGCTCTATTTTCGAGGGGCATAATAAAGTAAAAATAAATCACACAAAAATCACCAACAATTCACTCGCAATTCGTGCTATTTTGTGTAATGTTCATATATATGTAATATATTTATGATATACTATACTATGTGTCAAAATGCCATTATTATATTAATAATGGGAAGGAAATTGAAAGGATCACCGAAATGATTAAAATTTCTCACCTGGTGAAAAACTACGGCAATTTTACAGCCGTGGACGATATCAGCTTTGAGGTTGCGAAGGGCGAGGTTCTTGGATTCCTCGGTCCCAACGGCGCGGGCAAGAGTACCACGATGAATATGCTCACGGGCTATCTTTCCTCCACCTCGGGCTCGATCAAGATCGGCGGCGTTGACGTGCTCGACGACCCGCTGAATGCAAAAAGACTGATCGGCTATCTCCCCGAGCAGCCTCCTCTTTACCCCGATATGACCGTCGAGGAATACCTCTCCTTTGCTTACGACCTCAAAAACTGTAAGCTCAACAAGGAAAAGCACCTCCGCGAGATCTGCGAGGTCGTTAAGATCACGGACGTTTACCACAGAATGCTCAAGAACCTCTCGAAGGGTTACAAGCAGCGTGTGGGCATCGCGCAGGCACTCGTCGGCAACCCGCCCGTCATCATCTTTGACGAGCCCACCATCGGACTTGACCCCAAGCAGATCATCGAGATCAGAAACCTTATCCGTACCCTTGGTAAGGAGCACACCGTCATTCTCTCCACTCACATCCTGCAGGAGGTTCAGGCGGTCTGCGACAGGATCGTTATCATCAACAAGGGTAAGATCGTTGCTAACGAGCTGACCGAGAACATCTCCCGCGCGGTTGAGAACACTCGCCGCTTCAATGTCAAGATCAGCGGTCCCCAGCGCGACGTTCTTGCACTTCTCCGCAATCTTCCCGGCATTTGTTATGCCGAGGTTCTCGCGGCGCGCGACGGTGACGCTTATACTTACATGATCGAAAGCGAAGTCGGCATCGACATCCGTAAGAAGCTCTTCTGGGCGCTTGCGGAGAGAAAGTGGCCCCTCATCGGTCTTGAGGCGCTCGGCATGAGCATCGAGGACATCTTCATTGCCGTTGTCGATAAGACAGCCCCCGAGGCAGCGGCTGCAAAGGCAAAGAAGAAGACCCGCTACGAGGGTGTTCGCGCGGCGGAAGAGAAGGAGCTCGCGTCCGACATCGTTGAAAAGACGGTCAAGGATCAGGAAAACGCTTCCTTTGAGGAAGAGAGCACCGATTCCGCTTACTACGAGGATCATTCGATCAAGGAAGATACCTTTGCTTCCGAGGGCGAAAAGAACGAAGATAGAAAGGAAGACTAAACGCAATGCTTGCAATTTATAAGAAGGAGATGCGTTCGTATTTCATCAACCCGGTGGGATACGTGTTTATCGGAGTTTTTCTGGCTCTGTCGGCAGCGCTTTGCTGTTACACCACTCTCCAGAGCAATTCTTACAGCACCGCATCCTATTACTATTGGCTCATACTCAGTATGATCATCATCATCCCGCTTCTCACAATGAGAACCTTCTCCGAGGAGCGTAAAATGCGCACCGAGCAGATGCTTATGACCGCGCCCATCTCGATCACGGGCATGGTTATGGGCAAGTTCCTTGCCGCTATGACTATCTACGCAGGCTGTCTGGCTGCTTCCTGCGTGAATCTCATTCCTCTTTACGTTATGGGTAAGCGTGAAAGCAATCCTGATGAGGGTGTTGTCGCCGGCCCCGTGACTCCCGAGGTCGTCGGCTCGCTTCTCGGCGTGCTTCTCATCGGCGCGGTATTCATCGCGATCGGTATTCTTATCTCCTCGATGACGGAAAACCAGCTCTCCGCGGCTGTTATCACAATCGCGGTCCTTGCCGTTATGCTCATTCTCAATATGCTCAACGGCGTCGGCAGCGAAGAGGAAGGCACAAGACTTATCAACAATTATGTAGTTCGCTACATTATTGACTGGATAAGCGTTGTTTCCCGCTTCACCAACTTCCAGTACGGTATCCTTGACTGGTCCGCACTGCTTTACTACGTATCCATGACCTTTATCGCAATCTATCTCACGGTCCGCGTCTATGAGCGCCGCCGTTGGGCTTAAGAGAAAGTGAGGAACAAAACAATGAAGAATTCTGCTTTCTCTTCCCGCAAGTTCAAATACGGAAGCCTTTCGGTCATGATGACCTGCGTCATCATCGCGGCTCTTCTCCTTTTCAACGGAGTTTTCAAGCTCCTGGCGGACAAGTACCTCTGGTACACCGATCTCACCCGTGACGAGATCTACACCCTCTCCGATGCAGCCGTTGAGGCTCTCGAGAATATCGACAAGGACGTTCACATCCTTTTCTGTGACGATCCCGACAATATCGAAAACGAGTATTACAGCAAGATGATCTACAAGACAGCCCTCGGCCTTGCGGAGAAGAACGATTATATCCACGTTGAAAACGTGAATATCTGGCGCGAGCCCTCTGCTGTAAACAAGTTCAAGAACAATTCGAAGGACTCGATCTATTCGACCGACGTTATCGTATACTCTGGCACCGAATTCCGCGTTTACGCGCTCAGATCGATGTTCTATTTCAATGATGAAAACTCCGCTCCCTGGGCGTACAACGGCGAAAAGAAGCTCGTTTCGGGTATTCTTGCCGTAACTCAGGCGGAATCCCCCATCGCTTGCGTGACCGTCAACCACGGCGAGCCCTTCATGGCAGCGAGTGATATTGCTAAAACTCAGTATATGCTCTCTCTGCTCGAGGACGGCGGCTACAAGGTCCAGCTTATCGACCTTGCACACCAGGAGATCCCCGAGGATTGCCGCCTTATGGTCATCTATGACCCGCAGGACGACTTCCTTGTAAATGACGGCGTTTCGAATATCTCCGAGATCGAAAAGCTTGACCGCTTCCTTGACGGTACAAACGCCCTCATGGTCTTCTTCAACCCCACCACACCTCTGCTTCCCAATCTTGAGGAGTATCTTGAGGAATGGGGCATCAAGTTCGACCGCCACACCGACAATATGGAAAACGTACACGGCACCACTATCCGCGATTATAACCAGTCGCTGACCGAGGACGGTATGACCGTTGTCGGTAACTATGCAACCCTCGGCCTCGGTGCTTCTCTCCACAAGGATTTGAGAACCACCTATCCCCCCAAGGTCATCTTCAAGAACGCGATGGGCATCTCCTATTCCGACACTTATCAGAGCGTTTGGCATCAGGATGAGGAGGATCCCACGCAGAACTTCAGCTACGGTTCTTATTACAAGGACGGCGTATCGCGCTCGATGTTCGACGTTTTCGTTTCCCCCTCGACCGCAACCGCAGTTGTTGATACCACAGTTGTTGCAGAGGCTACCGAACAGTACCCCTTCAAGCTTATGACCATCACCCGTGAATCGAGAATGGTTGACAACACCAACGAGGACTATTCCTACGTTCTTGCTTGCGGCTCGACCGATTTCCTCTCGAGCACTCTCCTTCTCTCGAATACCTACGGTAACACCGACCTGATGCTCAGCGCACTCCGCGCAACAGGACGTGAGAACGTTCCCGTCGGACTTGACATCAAGCCCTTCGCTTCGACCACCATCGAAACTCTCACCACCGCTCAGGCTAACAGATGGACCATTGCCCTCATCCTTATCCCCACTCTCATCACCGCTATTGCAGGCGTTTACGTTCTCGTAAGGAGAAAGTACAGATGACAAACGGCAAGGCAATAAATGAAAGCACCGCGCGTCTTCGCCGCCGCCGTTCGGTGGCAAAGATGCAGAGAAACTGGATAATCGCGCTCTCCGTGCTTGTCGTTTTTCTGATCGCAGCCTTCATTCTCGTCGATTATATCGTCAATATCATTTATTTTGAGGATTACGACGGCGCGAAGTACAGAATACAGCAGAAAAACGGCATCTACGTTATGTGCGACGATAATGGCGACACGCTCGACCTGTCGGTTTCCGCGGATACTTCAAAGAACACTTATATCTATGTGACCGCCCTCGGCACCGAGGTCAAGGTCGATCCCGACACGGGTATCAACACCGTTTACTCGGTCATTGATACCGTTGAGGGCGAAGAGGTCGGCGTTGCGAACAGAATTCAGATGTTCAAGCAGATCAAGCAGGAGAACATCGACAAGATCGAGGTTCACAACGAATTCGGCTCCTTCACGTTCTACGTCGATAAGGACGGTGATTTTCAGATCAAGGGCTACGAGGGAACCCCCTTCTCGCAGGTAATGTTCTCCTCGCTTGCGGTCTCCTGCGGATATTCGCTCTCGACAAGAAAGATCCCCGATCCCATCAAGGACGAAAACGGACTTTACACCGAATACGGTCTCGCTCCCGAAAAGAGAGTGGACGAAAACGGCAACGAATACGATTACACTCCCAACTGGTACCGCGTGACCGATATCAACGGCAACTCCCACACCGTTTATGTTGGCGATGCAGTTCCCTCGAACACGGGCTATTACGTCAAGCTGACCGACCGCGACGCGGTCTACGTTATGAACTACAGCCTTGACGGCTCCTATCTCGGAATGTACGACGGCAAGACCTACGACAGCATCGAAAGCGTGCTTCACGTTCCGATCGAGAAGTTCGTAACTCCTCTCGTTTCCTACCCGATGGAGCTCAACAACTATTTCGACGTTGAAAACTTCACCATCTGGGAGGGCGAAAAGTTCAACTCCATCCCCGAGGATGCTACCGATGAGGAGATCGACAAGCTCGATCTCGATCCCATCGTTTCCTTCACCTTCTGGGATCTTGACGAGAGAACGGGTACATTCTACGCGAACACGCCCTACACTCTCAGCTACCCCGCGGGCTATGTGGCAAACGATAACTCCATCGATACCTGCCTGCAGACCTTCTACACGCTTTCTCCTCTCGGAGTCGTCAAGCTTGGAATTGATGATGAGTCCCTCAAAAAGTACGGACTTGATGAGCCCGAATACGTCATCTACTTCAGCTTCCAGGAGAAGTATGAGCACCTCATCTTCGTCAGCGCGGAGACAGAGCAGGGCACACGCTATATGACTTCGGGAATTTACGATTTCATCGTCGAGATCGACCGTTCTGCGCTCACATTCCTCAACTACACCAAGAACGATTGGGTAAACGACCTTTATTTCTCGATGAACCTTTCCTGGGCGACCAAGGTTGAGGTTGAGTATGATGGCAAGCTTTATACCTTCGATCTTGATAACTCTATGTCCGATTCCGTGACCAATCCTACTTGCTCCGAGGATGCAAAGAAAAAGGGCACGATCTCCTCGGCTCAGATGGCTATCAGCGCCCATGATTCGGAAGGCAACAAGATGGAGGCGATCTCCGAGCTTACCGTAGTCGATAAGAAGGGATTTAAGTGGGTCATCGACCACGAGACCGTCAAGGCATATAACAGCGCGGGCGAGCGTGTCAACATCACGGGCGGATATTATGCCACCAACAACCGCGACGAGGAAGTCGTTGTCCTCAAGGGCGTTATCGACTGCCCCGAGTACCAGGTTGCCGTCACCGCAAACCAGATCCGCATCACCACCCACGAGGGCGTTCTCATCAAGGAATATATGAGATACGGCATGTCGAACTTCCGTAAGTTCTTCTCGGCGCTCCTCTATGCATCCAAGCAGGGAAGCGTCCACGACGGAACCAACGGTCTGACCGAAGCGGAGGTTGATGCGATCCTCGCAAACCGCAAGGATTACGACGTTCGCATTAAGGTTGAAACATCCTATAAGGATCCCGAAACCAACGAATACACCTACTACGAATACAAATACTATAACTACTCCGAGCGCGCCGCTATGATCACGGTCAACGACGGCGACGGCGAGTTCCGAGTCCTCCGCAGCTTCACCAAGAAGATCGCAGAGGAAGCGGGCAAGGTCATCACCGGCGAAGCCATCAAGGCGACCGATAAGTATTCGTAATAATACAAAAAACAACACAGAAGGCTTTTTTGAGCCTTCTGTGTTGTTTTTATGCAGACTTTTTCTTTTTGACAAGCCCCGCGATGCCGTAAATGGCGCCAAGGTATATAAGTACGATCGGGATGACTGGGAGCATATACCAGAACGGCTGTGGGATCCACTCGTAGAAAAGGTCGAGCAGAGGGTTGTCGGGAGCCATCGAGTACATATAGTTGACGTCAATGATCCTGCCCGCCCGGTCGACTATATTGTTATTCTTGCAATACTCGTTGATCGCCAGATTGATAAGGTGAACCGAGGTGTAGACTGCCGCGGAGATGCCAACGGTGGAGAAGATGCATTTTGCGTCAAGCTTGCAAAGCCCAAGCTTGAAAAGCAGGATCGGTATGCTCGCTTCGAAAACGTGCGGGAAATAATAGAAGCAGAAAATGTGGCTCCCGATCTCTGCGTGTGCTATCGAATGGTTGAGTATCAGCGCCATTGCAGCTCCGAGCGACCATAGCAGAGTCAGATTTCCGATCACCTTGTTGCGCGTGAAGACCGCAAAGGGCAGGATCATCGCGTTGAAGGAGCAAAGGTGGAGCGGGAGGTACTCAAGCGCCATCTCGAGGGGAAAGAGATTATATATTATCGCGGCGATCCCCCAAAACGACAGGATCCCGAGAACGGTTACTTGCACTTTCTGCGAGCATTTCTTCAATATGAAATAAAGCGCGATATTCAAAACCACGGCAAAAACGAGTGTGGCGATATGCGCGACACCAAATGTTCCCCAAGCCATAGGTATATCTCCCATTTCAAATATTAATAGTCATATCTATAAATATGATATCACAGAATTGCAAAATAGTCAATGATTTTAAGAAAACCTTGTAATTTTTTAGTTATGAGTTATGAGGCTCCCTTACGCTCGCCACTATGAGTTTGCTTCGCAAACGTTATGATATGATCGCTTTGCTACTTCAAACTGAGCCGAAGGCACATCATAGCTTGGCGTAGCCAATCATAACTCTAAACTCGCCGTAGGCGATCATAACTAAACAAAAAGACCGCCGAAGCGGTCTTTTTGTTTATTAGCCAAGCTTAGCCTGGTTGATCTTAACGCCGGGGCCCATCGTGGATGCGATTACGCAGCTCTTGATGTACTGACCCTTAGCAGCAGCGGGCTTTGCCTTGATAACTGCGCCAACGAGAGCGTCAAAGTTCTCCTGGAGCTTCTGCTCGCCGAAGGAAACCTTGCCGAGAGGGCAGTGGATGATGTTGGTCTTGTCAAGACGGTACTCGATCTTACCTGCCTTAGCCTCGTTTACTGCACGAGCAACATCGGGGGTAACGGTACCGTTCTTGGGGGAAGGCATAAGTCCCTTAGGACCGAGAACCTTACCGAGACGGCCGATAACGCCCATCATGTCGGGAGATGCGAT
>JAFQGP010000153.1 GCA_017415485.1 Clostridia bacterium | reverse complement strand
TTTTGGTATGCTTAAAAAAGGGTATAGTACCCCTATAGCAGAAAACATCTCCAATACCGATTATTTAGTTTGTGTGACAGTATTATTATATCATATTTTTCACTCTTTGTAAATGCTTTTTGAAAAAATTTCCGCTTCAAATGACATAAAAAGGGGGGCTGACTCATTTAACATAGATATTATTTGTGCTAACCGATAGTTGCGCGGGCTCCTTTCACCGCTCCTCGCGGTCCCCCTTCCTCCCGGAGGAAGGCTGATTGGGTAGTGCAAGTTCCTTCGGATATTCAGCGAATATCGTATTAACTAAAACCTTAAACAGCAAAAAGGAATATTTTATTTTATTGAAAAAGTTTGCAAGAACTCTATTACGAGAGCAAATTGATTCAAATAAAATAAAATATTCCTTTTTGGTATGCAAAATTATTACTGTGAACAAAATTCGCTGCACAAACAATGCATATTGCACGCACCCTTTAGCCTTCCTCCGGGAGGAAGGGGGACCGCGGAAGCGGTGAAAGGAGAGCGCGCAACTATCGGTTAGCACAAATAATATCTATGTTAAATGAGCCAGCCTCTATTTTAATTAGAAATCACAATACTCGCTGTTTTCCTTGCAGGTGTCGTCGTTTTCGACGATGAGCACTTGCGCGCCTTCCTCCATGCAGAGGTTGTGCCACGTACCGAGCTTGACGTTGTAGACCTTGCCGATCTCCATCGCGACCTTTTCCCTTGTCTCGCCAATATAGAGCGAGGCATTACCTTTGAGAAGTACGAATACCTCGTCGGTCTTCATATGGCGCTCCATAAAGGTGACGTTGCCCTCGACCCACTTGTCGCAAGGGTTCGCAACGGCAACCCTCCACGAGCCGAATGCAACGAGGGGATGATAACCGTTTTCGTTATTTTCAAGAATCTCAAGTGCCATTTCTAAATCCTCTCAATAATGTCCGCGATCCGCGCCGAGGCGTTGCCGTCACCGTAGGGATTGGGGGCGTTTTTCATTGTGTTATAAAGTTCTTCGTCTTCAAGCAACCGCTCGAATTCGCGTACAATGTTGTCCTCATCAGTACCAACGAGCATAAGCGAATCCGATTCGGTTCTCTCCGTGGTATCGCGCAGAATGAGCACGGGCTTGCCGAGTGCCGCCGCTTCCTCCTGAACGCCGCCGCTGTCGGTTAGAACGCAGTAGCTTTGCGCGAGTAAAGTATGAAAAGCCACAAGATCAAGCGGCTCGGTGAGTTCCACTCTGTCGCAATCCCCGAGGATCTCCTCTGCAATACTGCGGACGGCGGGATTCGGGTGCATTGGGTAAACGATCTTTATATCATCATACTTTTCTGCGACTCGCTTCACAGCGGAAAAGATATTTCTCATCGGCTCGCCGATATTCTCGCGGCGGTGCGCGGTCAACAGAACGAGCCTGCCCGAACTGTGAGAAGCCTCATTTACCGTATATTTCAGCGCGTCGATAACGGTATTTCCCGTCACGAAAACGCGTTCGGGAGCCTTCCCCTCGCCGATAAGATTCGCCTTTGCCGCCTCGGTGGGCGCGAAATCGAAGGTTGAGATCAAGGAAACCGCGCGGCGGTTGAACTCCTCGGGATAGGGCGAGTCGATGCGATAGGTGCGAAGCCCCGCCTCAACGTGACCGACGGGTATCTTCAGATAAAACGCCGCAAGTGCCGCGGCAAAAGCCGTTGTTGTATCACCGTGGACAAGGACAATATCGGGCTTCTCCTTTTGAAGTATCGGAGTTATGCCGTCGATGATTTTCGATGTTATATCCGAAAGATCCTGACCTTCCCGCATCACAGCAAGATCATAATCTGCGGTTACACCGAAAATTCCTATAACTTGATCAAGCATCTCGCGGTGCTGACCCGTGAGGCAGACCTTGACCTCAATACTTTCGCGCCGTTTAAGCTCGAGCACAAGCGGGCACATTTTTATCGCGTCGGGACGCGTCCCGAACACAGCTAAAATTTTCTTCATTTAAATATCATCCGCAAGAGTTCTTCTCTTCTGCCAGATCGGCGAGAGGAAATAAAGCATACTCGGCACCGCAAAGCCGTAGGGTGCAAGACCGTAGCCGAGAACGAAACCGTAAAAGCCCATGCCGAGCTTGATACCGAAGAGCCATGAAAGTCCGATTCGGAGCACGACGCCGTCAAGGAGTGCCAAAGCCATAGAAAGCTTCGCGTTTCCGATACCCTGAACGAACGCACCGCTTCCGCGCATGATGGCAAATGCGGGGAACATCCACAGTATCGCGCTGATAAACACCGCGCATTGCTCGTGAACGAGCGGGTCATCCGAGAAGAGCATAAACATCTGCTTGCCGAAGCAAACGTAAAGTATCATAAAGAATACCGTCAGCGCGCCCGAATAGATCCACGACCAATAAACCGTCTGTTTTGCGCGTTTTTGCTCGCCTGCGGCGATATTCTGGCTTATCATCGGCATTGCGGCATACTGAATGCCCTGCGAGATCTTGTTGACGATGTCATCGATCTTGACGCCCGCGCCAAAGGTTGCCGACTCAACAACGCCGATGTCGTTGATCATCGCGTTGACGAAGAGCATCGAAAGGTTGATGCAGCCCGACTGGATCGCCATCGGCGTGCCGAGCGAGGCGATCATGCCCGCATACTTCTTTTGGATCTTGAAGCTTTCCTTTCTGAAATCAAATCCGAAGGCTTCCTTATGCTTATATAAGTAATAAAGCGCGAAAATAAATGCCACAGCCTGTCCGATTATCGTTGCCCAAGCCGCGCCCGCAACTCCCATACCGAGCACGCCCGTGAAGAGCAGGTCGAGAACGAGGTTGATCGCGGAAGCAATTCCGATAAAGAGGAAGGGACGCTTCGAGTCACCCATACCGCGAAGGACAGCCGAAACCATATTGTATCCCGCGGTGAAAACAAGTCCGCCCGCGCAGATGATGAGGTAGTCGATCGCCATATCATAGGACTCGTCGGGCATATTCATAACGTCCATTATCCATCGGTTAGCGGAGATTATAATGACCGAAAGGATCGCGGAAAAGATCGTCATTACGCTGAACATCGTTCCGATGATGTCGTTCATTTCCTTTTTCTTCCCCGCACCGAGAGCCTGCGAAACGAGCACCTGCCCCGCATTTGAAAGTCCAAGGCAGACCATCGTTGCAAAGTTGACGATCTGGCTCGACTGCGAGACTGCCGAAAGTCCGGGCGTGCCGACGTATTCGCCGACGATGATCATATCGATCGTACTGTAAAGCACCTGGAGCGCGTTCGATGCCATAAAAGGCAGGGTGAAAAGCAATAACTGCTTTGGGATGTTACCCTTTGTAAAGTCCTTTGATATCTTTGCGGATGCCAATTTTATGTCCTCCGATTTTTAGCCGTTCTGATAATTCAAAACGGCTAAAATGTTTTTCATTTTGTATAATCTTCAGCAACGTTCTTTTCAACATCGCCTTCAGCAGTATCTTCTGTTTTAATATGGCAATTTGCAATCTCGCGCAACACTTCAATACGTTTTCTGACTGTTTCGGAAATAGCCAACGCGCGTGAATCTTCGATAAACTCACTTACATATTCACTTGTGAGATAACCGTATATCATTTCCGGAACGTCGCGAAGACGTTCAAAGTCTATCCACGAAAAATCCGAAACGAGTTTTATCTGATCCGAATGTGTCTTTTTGAAGGGTTTACATACTATATCCGACTGTCTGCGAATTTGCACTACCCTTTTATCATATCCGAACGAGCTTCCGCTGTCGTAGATTGGAGCAAATCCCAACCACTCGAGCGTTTCGGCATTGCGAAGCAACCCGAAATTATTCAAATGTCTGTCCTCGTTGGCAATAATGTAGTCAAGAACGATCATTTTGTCAAGCGCAGAAGTCATATTTCCCGCGCCCAAGGCTTCACAGCAATTTACAAAATGCCGATACACAGACACATTATTATCCTTCTTTTGCGTTTGCATAATCCGCCACGCGGGAACCAGCTCGGTTTCGGGATCTACAAAATCCTCGCAAACACTGTAAGGCTCACCGCCGTCCCAGATCAAGCTGTACGGTACGTGCGGGATTCCGAGCAGGTGCATTATCTTGGTAGCTATAACCTCATTGAAGGTCTGTTGCTTTTCAAGCCCGCTTCCGCCCTTGATAAGGCATCTTTTGCCGTCTATGATCTTCCATCTTTTTTTGAGGCAGCCATCGGACGTGTTATCGGGGGAAGAAAAATCGAAATCCTCGGCTTTATTTGCGTGACCGAAAAGCACGTCTCCAATATCCTCGGAAAAATCATTTTCAAAGAAATTGACATTTTCCCACAAAAGATCGGAACCTATCGGTCTTATCCAATACTGATCCGAAAGACTGAGCCCAAAACAGCGAACCAAGAGCGATTTTGTATTGGATATCCCGAGATATTCAAGGGCATCGCGGACACCCGAACGGCTTGCGGGGATCGAGCGGTCCGCCCACCATTCGTTGAGCGCTGCGCGATCGGCTATGCCTTTTTTATAAGCAACACCGAGAGGCAGATGCTCGGGCTGATAAACATTCAGGATCTTTATTATAAACCCGGTTATCTCATCAAGTTCCATATCGGCAACTTCCAGGCGTTTATGCATCAAAGTACACTTCATCGGTGCTACTCCTTTCTATAATAATATAATTATTATTTAGTATATCACGAAAAGCATTCAAAGTCAATAATTTTAAGGTCTTTTTTGACAGCAAATCTTGATTTTCTGCCCATACCGTGCTATAATTAACTCAAATAAAAACTACGGAGGAAAGTGCCGTGAAGAAATGGAATTTTTACACAACTAATGAAATAAAGCCCGAAGGTTGGCTGCGCCGTCAGCTTGAGATTCAGGCAGAATCGCTTGCGGGTAACCTTGACCGTGTCTGGCGCGACGTCCGCGACAGCGCGTGGATCGGCGGCGACGCCGAGGGCTGGGAACGCGTGCCCTATTGGCTCGACGGCTTCGTCCCGCTCGCATACCTGCTCGAGGACGAGGACAAGATCGCGCGCGCAAAGAAATACATCGATGCGATCATCTCCTTCCAGAAAGAAAGCGGATGGATCTGCCCCTGCGCCGAGGAAAACATCCCAACCTACGACTCCTGGGCGGTTCAGCTTATATCGAAGGTCCTCGTCGTCTACTACGAATGCTCGCGCGACGAGCGGATCCCCTCGGTTCTCTACCGAGTGCTCAAAAACTACCACGATCTGCTCTCCTCGGGTACGATCACGCTCTTCAAATGGGGCCGTGCGCGTTGGTTTGAGGCTTTTATTGCAATAGATTTCCTCAAAGAACGCTATGACGAGGAATGGCTCACCGATCTTGCAAGGATCCTCAAGGAGCAGGGCGCGGATTACTCGAAGATGACGCACCTTTGGAAGCGTCCGCTCGACAAATGGACCTATGAGACCCACATCGTAAACCTCGGCATGATGCTGAAATACGAGGCGGTCAGCCACGCTCTTCTCGGGGAGGAATACACAGATGTTGCCGAAAAGCTTTCCGAGGTCCTCCGCACCTACAACGGCACCCCCGTCGGGCTCTTCACGGGCGACGAATGCCTTTCTGGACTTTCCCCGATCCAGGGCACCGAGCTTTGCGCGGTTGCCGAGCAAATGTACTCCTACGAGCATCTTTTCGCCGCGACCGGCGACTTCAAATGGGCAGAGCGACTCGAAGTTCTCGCCTTCAATGCCCTCCCCGCGACGATCAGCGACGATATGTGGACGCATCAGTACGATCAGCAGAGCAACCAGATCGCCTGCATCCGTTTCCCCGGCAAAGCGATCTTTGGAACGAACAAGCGCGAGGCTCATCTTTTCGGTCTTGAACCCGAGTACGGCTGCTGCACTGCCAACTTTGGTCAGGCTTGGCCGAAATTTGCCCTCTCGGCATTTATGCACAAGGATGATGAGGTCATTTCCGTTGTTCCCGTGCCCTCGTCGGTCAAGACTGAGGATTATTCCGTCACTCTGAAGACTAATTATCCCTTTGAAAACTCCTTTGAATATTCCGTTGAAGCAAAGAAAGACTTCAAGCTTCTCATCCGTCTGCCTTCCTTCAAGAAATGGCTCAAGGTTGACGGCAAAGAGGGATGGGGCGAGATGATCGTACTTCCCGTCAAGGCGGGTGAAAAGAAGAAATTCATCGTTGAGTATGGTGTTGAGCCCGAATTTTTCGCGCGTCCGCACAACCTCCACAGCGTCCGTTGCGGCTCGCTCGTCTTCTCGCTTCCCATCAAATACGAAAAGAAAATGTACGAATACGAGCGAAACGGTGTCGAGCGCAAATTCCCCTACTGCGATTACGAATTGATCCCGAAATCTGATTGGAATTACGCTTTCTCCGCACTTGAGCTCAAGCTCAATCAAAAATCCCTCTCCGATATTCCCTTCTCCTCCGAGAACCCGCCCGTGACTTTGACTGCAAAAATGAAGCAGATCCCTTGGGGTCTTGCCGAACGCCACGAAAACGTCTGCGCCAAGGTGCCCGAATCGAGAACTCCGATCTCGGATGAAAAAGAGATCGAGCTTTACCCCTACGGTTGCGCGAAGCTCCGTATGACCGAGATGCCGATAATATGAAAAGATTACTTTTGATACTCGCCGCGCTGCCCATCCTTCTCCTTTCTTGCACGGCGGAAGAGCCCCTGCCGCCCGAAACTACCGCGGCGGAGACTACTGCAGCGGAAACGACCGTGGAAGAAACAAGCGAGGCAATTCCCGAAGAACTATCCATATCGTTGGCAGGAGCTGATATTTCGGAATACATAATAATACATAACGGCTCAAAAGCGGCTTCGGAGGCGGCAAGAGAGCTGAGAGCTATGATCTCAAAAGCCGTTGGTTGCACGCTTCAGGTGAAAGCCCACACGGCAAAGGAAACCGAGCGTGAAATACTCGTCGGCAAGACCAACCGCGCCGAGAGCGCAGAGGTCAGAACATCCTTCCCGCGCCCGAACGTATACTATGACGTCCGCGTTGTCGGTGAAAAGCTCGTCATCATGGGCGAGGGCAAAGCAACTCTTGAAAAGCTCACCGAGGAACTGACTTCCTACTTCTCAACACTCAAAAAAGCCCCCACCGCTCTTGAGGGCTCGATCATCAGCGGTGACATCCTCGCTGAGATCGATAAAAACAATATCAGCATGGCAGAACGCGCCGAGGGCACCGACCTTCGCGTATTCCATTGGAATATGGCGGCGCCCTATCTTGACCCAAACGTCACGACCCCGCCCGTCGTTTACACCGACAACGTCACGCGCGGCGAGGACATTGCCGATATGATCCTGCAGTATATGCCCGATATTATCACCACCAACGAGTTTTACGCAAGCCACAACGGCAACACCGTATTTTTCGATGCCGTGATGAACGAGCTTTCGGAATACTACGTCTGCCTCGACTCGCCCTATGACAAGGATAAGCCCGAGGCGGGTGCCGACGCGATCAAGGGCAAAACGATCAACTCAAACATCATCTACCGCAAGGATATCGGGCTCGAGGTGGTCTCCTCCGCCTGGCGTTATTCCACGCAAAAGACGAACAAATCCGCATCAAATCCGATGGGGTTTATCTACTACCACGGCTCGCACACGGCGGTCTTCTCCTATAAGGGTCAGAAATTCATCCTTTCGACCGCTCACTACGCCGACAGCCGTTCCTCGAACCAATGGGCGCGCGAACAGCTTGCCGCTGTCGAAGATGCGCAAGCCGCCCCGGGCACTCCCGTTCCCGTGATCCTTACCGGCGATATGTATACAAGCTTCAACAGCTCCTCTTCCGACAGCGGATATAACTATCTTGCGGCGAAGGGCTACCTTGATGCACAACGAAAAGCGCTCGTCAACGCCAATAAAAACACCTCTTACGGAACCTTCCACAAGATCGGCGAGCGGCAGACCAATCGTATCTCGGAGGATTTCGTGTGGTACACCGAGGAAATTCAAGCCCTCTGCTTCAAGGTTCTTGCAAACAAGATAAGCGACGATGCAAGCGACCACTACCCCGTTATGGCGGATCTTAAGTTCAAATAAAAGAAAGACTAACTTATGGAAACAAAAAAGCCGCTCTTTTCAAGGAGCGATCTCGTTGCAATTGCACTTCCGCTGATAATTCAGCAGGTTCTCGCCGTCACCATCGGTATGGTGGACACCCTTATGGTATCAAGCGCGGGCGAAGCCGCCGTTTCGGGCGTTTCGCTTGTAAACTCGCTCGACACCATGCTCGTTATCGCATTCGGCGCGCTCGTTTCGGGCGGTGCGGTTGTCGTGGCACAGTTTCTCGGTCAGCAGAACCGCGAAGGCGCACTTTCCGCGGCAAAACAGCTGACTTATGCAACCACAGCCGTCGCGCTCTTCATCTCCGTCGCCGTCATCATCCTTGAGGACTTCCTCATGGGACTCCTTTTCGGCGACGTTGAGCCCGACGTTATGCAGGCGGCGAAAGATTACTTCATCTTCGTTGCTCTCTCCTTCCCCTTCCTTGCCATCAACAATGCGGGCGGCGCGCTTTACCGCGTCATGGGCAACTCGACGATGTCGATGCTCATCTCGCTCGGTATGAACATCATCAACGTCATCGGAAACGCGATCCTTATCTACGGCTACGGTATGGGCTCGGCAGGTGCTGCAATATCTACCCTCGTTTCGCGCATTATCGGCACCGTTATCACGCTTTATCTTCTTCGAAATCGCAAAAACACCGTTTACGTTGATAATTACCTCGATTACCGCCCCGATCTTCCCATCATCAAGGAAATTCTTCGCATCGGAGTGCCGAACGGGATCGAAAGCAGTATGTTCCAGTTCGGCAAGCTGATGACTCAAAGCCTCATATCCTCGATGGGCACGGCTTCGATCGCGGCAAACGCGGTTGCGGCGACCCTTGCGAACTATCAGTATATGCCCGGAACGGCATTCACGAACACAATGGTCACGGTTGTCGGCAGATGTGTCGGAGCGGAAGAAAAAGAACAGGCGAAAAGGTATTCGAGAATTCTGATCTCAGCCACGTATATATGCCTTTGGGCGATCGTGGCGCTGACCTTCTTCATCGCCAAGCCCGTCATCGGCTTCTATGACCTTTCCGCCGAGGGCGCGGACATCGCATATCAGCTGATAATCTACCACGCGATATGCGCGGCTGTAATCTGGCCAACAGCGTTCACACTTCCTTCTGCATTCCGCGCGGCAAGCGATGTCAAATTCCCCTTGATCGTTTCGATGTTCTCGATGTGGACCTTCCGCGTTGCGCTCAGCTACGTCTTCTCGCTTGACGCTGTCAACGTATTCGGACTCTTCTCCTTCGCGGGATTCGGAATGGGACCGCTTGGAGTCTGGGTCGCAATGACCGTCGACTGGGTCTTCCGCGCGATACTCTTCGCCTGGAGATACTTCAGCGGAAAATGGCTTAACGTTTACAAAAGACTTTCATAAAAGATCGACCGCCCCGAAAAGGGCGGTCTAAGCTTTTATTTTATAGATACGACTGTATAACCGTTGTCGGTTATCACCTTGGTGAGCACCTCGTCGGATACGGGAGCGTTCAGCTTCAGCTGTGCGGTATCCTTTTTGTAGCTGACCTTTGCCTCGGCTACCTCGGGGAGCTCCTCGAGAACCTTCTTGACTCTTGCTTCGCAATGGGGGCACATCATGCCCTTGATCTTCATTGTCTTTTCCATTTCTTTTTCCTCTTTTATATTTTTATTTTTTGATCGTTTTGACGAATGTACGTCACAAAGATTGAGACGGAGTGCATTTGTGACAACGCAGAAGCTTGACATACTCATTGCCGCCGCGCCGAGCATGGGATTGAGCGTCAGCCCCGCCCAGACGAACGCGCCCGCCGCAACGGGGATGCATATCGCGTTATAAATGAACGCCCAGAAGAGATTCTGATGGATCGTTCGCAGAGTCGCGCGGCTGAGCCTTATCGCCGCGGGTACGTCGGAAAGTCGGCTCTTGACGAGAACGACGTCCGCCGCGTCGATCGCAACGTCTGTTCCCGCACCGATGGCAATGCCGATGTCCGCGCGGGTCAGCGCGGGTGCATCGTTGATGCCGTCGCCAACCATTGCAACTCTGCCCTCTTCCTGCAAGCGGCGAATGACCGCCTCCTTGCCGTCGGGCTTGACCTGAGCAATGACCTCATCCGCACCGACCGCCTTGCCGATAGCCTCGGCAGTCTTTTTATTGTCACCCGTGAGCATAACGACACGGATCCCCATAGCCTTCATCTCGCGGATTGCGCTTTCGCTGTCATCCTTGACCTTGTCCGCAACCGCGATCACGCCGAGAACCTTGCCGTCGCAAGCAAAGAACATCGGGGTCTTGCCTTCTTCTGCAAGCTTTTCGGCATTTTCGAGCACGTTGGGCGCAATTTCCGCATACTTGCCGACAAATTCTCTGTTTCCGCCCACACAACTCTTGCCGCCGATAATTCCGTAAAGTCCGCCGCCGGGGAATATCTCGAAGGATTCGGAATCCGCGATCGGGAGCCCCTCCTCCTCGGCTTTTTTGACTATCGCACGGGCAAGCGGATGCTCGCTTTTCGCCTCAAGGCTGTACGCTATATGAAGAAGGTCGCCGTCGCCGACTATGTCGGTGACCTCGGGCTCGCCCTTTGTGATGGTTCCCGTCTTATCGAGAGCCACGATCTGCGTTCTGCCCGCCATTTCGAGCGAGGACGCCGTTTTGAACAGAATGCCGTTCTTCGCGCCCATACCGTTGCCTACCATAATTGCAACCGGCGTTGCAAGTCCGAGCGCGCAAGGACAGCTTATGACAAGCACCGAGATCGCTCTGCCAAGCGCGAATCCCGCGCTCTCGCCAAGGAGAAGCCAAACAAGAAGGACAATGGCGGCGATTGAGATAACTATCGGCACGAAAACGCCCGAGACTTTATCCGCGATCTTTGCGATCGGCGCCTTTGTAGCCGCCGCGTCGCTGACCATTTTGATTATCTGCGAGATCGTTGTGTCCTCGCCGACGCGGGTCGCCTCGCATTTTATGAATCCCGAGCGGTTGATCGTCGCACCGCTGACGGAGCTTCCGACCTCCTTGTCAACGGGAATGCTTTCGCCCGTCAGCGCAGATTCGTCAACCGCGCTGTGACCTTCGATAACTCTTCCGTCAACGGGAATGCTCTCACCGGGACGAACGACGAAAACGTCGCCGACTCTCAATTCGCTCACGGGAATACCGACCTCTGCGCCGCCGCGAATGACGGTCGCAGTCTTCGGCGTGAGCTTCATAAGGCTCTTCAGCGCATCCGTCGTTTTGCCCTTCGAGCGCGCCTCAAGCATCTTTCCGAGCGTGATGAGCGCAAGGATCATAGCGGCTGACTCAAAATAGAATTCGTGAAGATAATGCTCGGGGTGCTCCGACACGGTCATTGCAAGCAGGGCATAGAGACTATACCCAAACGACGCCGCGGAACCCATTGCAACGAGAGTGTCCATATTCGGCGAGCGGTGAAGCACACCGCGCAAGCCGTTGATGAAGAATTTCTGATTTATCACCATTACGATCGCCGAAAGCACAAGCTGAAGGATTCCGACGGCAATGGGATTATTATCTAAAAATGCAGGAAGCGGGAAGCCCCACATCACGTGTCCCATCGACACGTACATAAGCGCCGCAAGAAAGGCAAGCGACGCGATCAGACGCTTTACAAGCACGGGCGTTTCCTTATCCGCCAATGCATCATCATCGGGCGCAGAGGATCTCTTCTCATTCCCCTTCTTTTCCGCGCCGTAGCCCGCATTGACTACAGCTTCGATGATCGCATTCTCGCTCGCGCTACCCTCGACGCCCATCGAGTTTGTCAAGAGGCTCACCGAGCAAGATGTGACGCCCTCAACTTCAAGCACAGCCTTCTCCACCCTTGCCGAACAGGCGGCACAGCTCATACCGGTTACGTTATACTGTTCCATCATCTCACCTCATCAATTTCTGCAAGGTCGCAACGAGCTCGTCGATCGTTTCGTCCTTGCCCGCTCTGATATCATCCGCAACGCAGGTCTTGATATGATTTGAAAGTAATTCCTTCGAAAAAGAATTCAGCGCCGCGCTTGCCGCCTGTACCTGAACGAGAATATCTGTGCAATAGGCACTGTTTTCGACCATATTCCTGATCCCGCGGATCTGCCCCTCTATTCTGTTGAGACGATTTATAAGCGAGCGATACTCCTCGTCACCCCTCTCCTTCGTCTTGTGGGTACAACAACAATATTTATCCATATTTATACCTCGCATGATCTTATATACTATATTATATACCCCCAAGGGGTATTTGTCAAGAGGAAAATATTAAAAAACCGGCTCAAGCGAGCCGGTTTTTTTATTCAATTATTTCGTCATCAATTACAAAGTATATCGCGCCCATATCATCAAACCAATATACCGATTGAAAAAGAGGTTGATTGCCCATTACGGAAACATCATCGGAGAAACAAAAATATCTCTGCACACTGTTGTCGTATTTTGTGAACGTATCTTGGTATATCACTTTTTCTTCAATCATATCGAATGAACAGTAACCGTAAATATTCGCTTGCCATTCGCTGTTTTCATCAAAATGTCTGCCGCCAAAAAGCAAGCCTTCGTTTGCCTCTGCAACAAACAATACCTCGTCTTCATCAAGGTATATCAATTCAAGGAGTTCGAGGTCGCTGTATTGATCGTCGATAAGATTGACTGTTCTTTGCTCTTCCACGAACCATTGCAATTCACTTATCACATATGGAAGTGACAAAAGCAATATAACGGCAAAAATGATCCACCAAACTTTTCCGCGTTTCTTGGCTTTTTTATGGTTTTCTTCAAAGCTTTGCATCAAAGAGTCGGCATCGATCGGCTCATTCGGCAGTAGCAACGCAGACTGAGCGAAATCTCTTTCGCCGTCAATCGCCTCGACGGCGGATTTTGACATCATACCGATGACGTTTGTTCCTGCCGCCACGGCAAGACCTGCAAATGCGGCGCGGGCGCTATCCTTTTCACCGCGGCAAAGGGCTGCGCGAGCCTCGAAATAGGAATGAACCAAGTGATAGAGTGCGTCCTTGCGCTTTTTGCCCGATGGACGAAGAATGGCTTCAAAGTCGCCCGCAAGATATTGCTCGTACTTTTCAATGGCGTCGCATATCCGCTTCATCCGCTTTGATTTGAATTTCGGAAGCTTCAACTCACGGAATCGCTTGCACGCCAAGGCCATCGACTCATCATCGCCGATCAGAAAATTGTACTCTGCCATAAGCAAAAACGTCAGCGGAGCATGTTTTTTGGCAAGCTTTTCGTTCTTCAGAATTGCATTGCCGACCTGCATCGCGGCGGTGACATTTCCGACGAAAAATTCGCTTTCCATCGTAAGCAATGGATTTTTCTCGCCGACCTTGCCCGCTATAATGACCTCGCGGTAAAGCGGCGCGTCAATATCATCCATAAGAATGCCCGATATATACTTGCGCCAAATCCGGTTGGATAGGATCCTCAAAACAAAAATCAAGAGGGGTATAAGAATCAGGTACACCAAAGTCGGTGCAAACCAGGCAAGCATATATGTACACACTAAATATATAATGAAAACGGCAATATACGTTGCAGTCAGCCTTGACCTATACTTATTTATAATTTGTCGGACATTATCCATACATTATCCTCCAAAAACTATTTTGTCGGCAATCTCCTGCAAACTTCTCGCGTTTTCGATTTCGTTTTCGTCAAGAAGGGTCGCAGACTTGCCGAAGATCGTTGCAAAATGCACGCAAACGGCGAGGTATGCGCCCTCGTCGCTTGTGTGAGCGTTATCGTCGCCCCAAAGGCGGATGTCGGTATTCTCAATAGCATACTCAAACGCGCGGTTGACGTAAACGCAGACTGCGCCGTTTTTGCTTGCTATATCCGTGAACAGCTCGTCAAACGCGCGGCATTGCTCGACGGGCGAGCGTCCGAAAGCCTCGTAGCCGTAGGGCGGGCGAACGTAATAAGCAAGCTTCGCGCCGCTTTCGATCGCCTTTGACGCGAGAATTTCGCAAGAGGAAATGCACGCGCTTCTCTTCTCGTCCGATGAAACGCAGTTTCCGTTATCCTGGAGCACGACGAGATCGTAACCTTTCTCGATCTCCGCCCGCGCGCGGCTTCCCTCTACGGCGTGCTGCGAAAGACACCATCCGCCTTTTACGATCCTCTCCGACTCGGTAGGAAAGCCCGCAGAGGTTGCAAGGCTTGCGAGTGTTTCGGGGATGTCGTGAACGTAGGTCGCGCTGTTACCTATGAAAAGTATTCTCATTCCTCGTAAACTCCGTAGGATTCAAGGACTACCTTGCCGAGCCCGTAAAGATAACTCTCAAATGCATCCTTGAGAGCAAGCGGTGCGCCCGCAAGGCGGGTGTCGCGCTCGTACTTTCTTCTCTTATTCGCAGGAGTGAAGAATCCGCCGACCTCGAAAGTGAAATATCCCTCATATCCGATGTCAAGCAGACCGTTCATCACGGCATCCATATTCATTGTGCCGAGGAAGGGGCAGAGATGGGTATCTGCGTTTTCCATATTGTCCTGAATGTGAAGCGCGCGGACGTGGCTTCCGAGCAGACGAAGCTCATCGTCCTGCGGCATATCCTGCATATTTGCGTGTCCCGCGTCCCAGACAGCGTGGAAAAGGGGATGGTCAACGACCTCGATCTGACGGAGCAGATCGGTCGCGTTGTCGATCCAATAAAGCCCCTCGTGATGCATCTTGTTGAAGTTTTCAACAAGGATATTGACACCCCACTTCTCCGCCTCGCGAAGGATGGGCATAAAGAAGAGCTTATTCTGCGCAAAGGTCTCCTCGGGTGTCAGACCGTGAACGTAACCCGAATGGACAACGAGATTGGGAATGCCCCAATATCCGCACGCCTCAACGCAACGGACGGTATCTGCAATAAAGACGCCGCCGTCGTCGATGAGGGGCTTGCCCATCGGCGAATGCGCCTGAACGAGCTTGATGCCGATCTTGTCAGCCGCCTCGGCAACCTCGCCAAAATAATGCTTGTAATCCTCGGAATAAACTCCCGTGCGGTCGCGGTAATCGCCGCCGAAGTTGTAATCCGCATACTTGAATCCCGCCGCGCGGATATGCTCAAGAGCCTTGATCTGGCAGCGTGTGTAACCAAAGAAATCGTTTGTTGTCGTTGCAAGTTTCATAACTTTACCTCCGGGGAGAAATTTATTGATTTTATTATATCATTTTTCCGTCTTGATTGCAATAGATAATCGAAATTTCGCTCACTTTGAGGCTTATGTTCGAAAAAGTGTGAATTTCGGCGTTTTTTATGTCCCGAAAAGTGTAAATTTCATCCTCAAATTTACACTTTTCGGGACTTAACGGAATTATAGTTTTTTTGATGTATGTTGCATCAAAAAAATCGGCTCATTGCGAGCCGATTTTATATTAAAGCTATTACCAAAGATCCTTTTCTGCAATTTCGGAGAAATCGCCATCCTTGAAGCCGGCTTCGCGGAGATAGACCTCGACCGATTCGCGCACGTCGGTATAGTTCTTGTGCGAATCCGAGCCGTATGTGACGGGGATTCCCATTTCGAACATCTCGCGGAGATATTCCGCATACTGACGGCGGAATTTCTCGGTTGCGAGCTTGGTGCGGAAGAAGTGGGAGTTGCATTCAACGTACTTGCCGTTTTTCTTGAGTTCATTTGCGATATCAAGCTTCATCGAGCGCGGGATGACGTCGAAATCCTCGTACCAGATGCCCTTTCCGTGATACCAAGGGTGACCGAGAATGGTAACTCTCTCGTCGGCGGCGAGGAACATCTGCTGGCGGTACCATTCCTTGATGCACACATCAAGATCGGGAGCCTGCTTTTTCGCGTAGGGCAAGTCAACTCGCCAATGCGATGCGCCGATGACGTATCTTACGCCGAGCCCCACGAGCTCTTCTTTGCTGCAAGCGAGCTCGATGTCGTAGGGCTTGTCGGTTTCGGGAGGCTCGTAGCCCTCGCGTGTGCCGCTTGCCGCGATATGATCGAATTCGGGCTTCTCGATGGGGGTAAGCTCTACGCCGAGAACCATAAAAGGATACTTTTTCTGCGCTTCCTTAACGCCCTTGACAGATGCGTGCAGGTCGCCGAGGAACTTTTCATCGTTGAAATTAGCGTGGTCGGTGATGCCAACACGGCAAAGCTCCCCTTCCTTCGCTCTTTCTGCGATCAACTCAAGCGGATTTTCCGCATCATAAGAATATTCGCTGTGAATGTGCCAGTCGGATTTAATGATCATTTCTGTGTACCGCCTTTCGATTTGTCATATTTCTTTTGATGTTTTTTCTCAAATTTACAGAGCCATTTGAAAGCTTTTTCAAATTGTTTATTGACCTCTTCGCAGACCGCAAGCGCCGCTTCGTCGTCAAATTTACGGACAAGCTTGTAACCTTTTTGGGGAACGAATGACTCTCCATTCTTTTCAGTCGCGTGGAGATAAACCATTCCGATACCCATGATAAGCTTCCTATACAGATCGCGGTAATGGAATTCTCTGTCATACATACCTCTCAGACGGTAATTTCTGTAGGTATCGCCTGCCGAAAGTTGGTCTTCGGTTATATCCATCCACTTATGTATCGTATAATTTTTATTCTCGAAATTTGGAAAAATGGCAGAAACATATACGCTGAATGACCCTCCCCATTTGTTGGTATAAAAGCTTATAAGTTCTACACAATCACCAAGCTCTCTGCGAAAATGCGGCCATTTGCCCGTAAAACCTTTTTCGTAAAGTTGCGGAAATACGTATTTGCCGAGGTATGATTTCATTTTTTCGATATTGGTCATTCGCGCACCGCCTTTCGGTGTGATATAATCGGTAATTATTTTCCCATTACCGCCGCAGCTTTTTTCAGCATATCGCGGATCGGAAGATCATACGGGCAACGCTCCTCGCAAGCGCCGCACTCGATGCAGTCGGATGCGGTCTTCGGCAGAGTCGAATAACGGCTCATTGCCCAATCCTTGAGGTCATAGCGGCTGTAATATCCTTCAAAAAGGAAAACGCCGGGAATATTGATCCCTACGGAGCAAGGCGCGCAATAGTTGCATCTGCGGCAGAAGTTCGTGCCGAGATCGTCCTTGATCTTTGCGATCTTTTCCTCTTCCTCTGCGCTGAGGGGCGAAGTATCGGAAGTTGTCGACACGTTCTGCGCGATCTCGGCGAGATCCGCCATTCCGGGGATGACCACGGTCACGGCAGGATTGCTGACGACAAAGCGCAGAGCAAGAGTCGCGTCCTCGATCGCACCGCCAGCCAAAGGCTTCATACAGATAAAACCGATATTCTTCTCCGCGCACTTCGCGATCAGCTCCTCGCCCTGCGTTTCGACGATGTTGTAGGGGAACATTATCGTTTCAACCCACGGCAATTCGATCGCCTGCGCGAAAAGCTCGACGGAATGGAGTGTGATACCGATATGCCCGATCTTGCCCGCAGCCTTTGCCTCAAAAAGAGCCTCAAGCGCGCCGCCGGGTGTCATCACCTGTTCGAGATCCTTGGCATTCGGGTTGTGGACCTGATAAAGGTCGATGTAATTTGTGCGGAGGTTATTAAGGCTTATGTCAATATCCTTCGCCATCGCGTCCTTTGTGCGCGCCATACTCTTTGTAGCGAGTACGAATTTATCGCGGACGCCTTCAAGCGCATATCCGAGATATTCCTCGCTGACCGTATAGCCGCGCGCGGTGTCGATATAGTTGACGCCTTCGCGGACAAGCTCGCCGATCAGCTTCTTTGTGCCCTCAGCATCTATCTTCTGGATCGGAATGCCTCCAAATCCGAGGCGCGATATTTTAAGTCCTGTTTTTCCTAAAATTCTGTATTCCATAATTCTGCTCCCGTTTATTCATTTACAAAAACCTTGTATTCTCCGCTTTTCAGTATGCGCAAAAGGTCTTCATTTCCACAGATCCTTTCAGCGACGGCAATGCCCGCGCGTCCTGCGGATGCTATGCTGTGTCCGTCCGAACCGGCAACGCAGGAAAGCTGAAGCTCGTCAGCCAACTTTTTCGCACTTTCGTTCCACTCGGGATCGTTTCCCGCGTTATAGACCTCAATACCGTCAAGCTTATCAAGGCATTCAAGCGGAAAAGGCTGACTGATATACCATCTCGCGCGGTAGGGATGCGCCTGATAGACGAGTCCGCCCGCGGAGTGAACGACATCGGCAAACATCTCTGCCGACGCATTTTTCAGCTCGGGATGCGCCGCGATAAGCTCGGGCGTTATGCCGTAAAGGAGTATCTCCTGCCCGCCTCCGACGTGTTCCTCAAGTCCGAACAAGAGATCAAAGCCGCACTCCTTTGCATATTCAAGGCCGTAAAGGTAATCTTGTCTGTAAGCATCAACGAAATCCTCCCAAGGAAGATCCCTGTCAATACGCGTATCGCCTGCATAAAAATGGTTCGTGACCACCATTCCGCTGTATCCTTTTCGGATCAATTCATCAATATGCTCACGAATATCCGAGCCTCCGCCGCTGCAGGGGCTGGTGTGGATATGCATTTCATATTTATATATGTAATCTTTCATAAAGGCACACCTCACTTTACGATATGATTATATCACAATTTTGCCACCGAGTCAACGTTTTCTCAAATTTTACGTAATTCTATGACTTCCCCGCATTTCGGAACCGTCACGCGGGTCGCGGGGGATAATTCCGCAATTCTTGATTTTATGATTTCCGCATGGCACTCGCGCCACATATCCTCGTCTTTTCGTCCGTTTTCATACAAATGAGCGAGGAAGATGTTTTTATCCGACAGTTTGAGTATAAACTCCGCGAACTTGCGGTCGATCGGGCTATAATCATCCTTGAGCCCGCTCTTGTCGCCGAGCCAAACGTGTGCAAAGCAGTAATCCGCCTTGGGAATACCCTGCAGCCCCTCAATCGAAAAATCGCGCACGTCAACGGGAAAAACCAACGAGGGCGCATCCTTCGCCGTGATGTAATAGCCGTATTCCTCGATTCCCTTGCCGGTATCGGGACGGAAATGCCTGCCCTTGAAGGGTAAGATCGTCAGGTTACCAATATGCAACCCCTCGTTTTCCTTGGCAACGTGGATGCGATTCTGCGAAACGCCGCACTCAAGCGCGCTTTCGTAAAGGAAATCGGGGATGACCCACTCGATATCGGTCTTCGCCAATGCCTTTACCGTGCTTTTTTCAAAATGATCACTGTGCCCGTGGGAAATGATCATAAGATCAAGATTTCCAAGCAATTCGGCACACTTTTTCGGAGTTTCCACAAGCTTTCGGGCATTTCTGAAAGCCAAATCCATTCCCCAGCGGTAGCCGTTTGTGTTAAAGAGATATGAGGTCGAGTGGATGAATCCGAACTTGACACCTTGATCTACCTCAAGCGCGGTCATCGCGGACGAAAACCATCCGTCAAAATTATCGCGGATGTCGTCATAAAGCTTCGCGCATATCGGCAAATTATCCCGAAGCACATCTACCGAGCCAAGCAAGGATTCCTCGATTCCGTGAATCTCGCAAAACCTCGGGAAATCGAGCTCTATGTTATAAAGCCCGAAATATTCGTGCGAGAGTTTGTCGAAAATGTTCCAGAGCGGCATTTGGTAGCGATCCAGCGGGAAATGAGTTCTCAAGCCGTTCAGCGCGTGAATGTGCGTGTGAATGACTCGCTTGAAGAACTCTTTTGGCGGAAAGATGACAGGCTCTTGCGGGAAATTCTTCAGACGGTAGTACAAATAATGTCCGAAATCGAAGCAGATGCCGAGGCAAGCGCGATCAGCCTTTTTAACGGCTTCAAGCACAAGCGCGGCGCTGTCGCCATCTGTCTTGTCGGGCAGAAGGCGGTTGTTTTCGAGCGCGATCGTCACGGGAAGGTCATTGTTTTCAACGTAATCGGCAAGCTCACAGAGCATCGCGACATTGTCGCCTTTGACTGGATGGACGGTAATGTTCAGTTTAGCTTGACGAAGCGAAGTCAATATCTTTTGCAGCGGTGAAAACACGTCGCTCACCGCGGTTTTCGCGGATTTCACTCTTCCGTGCACCGAAATGAGGAAACCGAGATCCCAAAGCATATTTGCAACCGCGCTCACATCTTCGGGAGAATGAGTGGGAGCAACTGTGCGAAGCTCGATCGAACGCACACCGCGATCTTTTAGTTTTCGAAGCAGATCCTCGCGGTCAACGTCAAACCCCTCTCCGCTTATCAGCCATTTTATCGGCAAAGAAACTCCGATCATCTCGCTACCTCTGAACTTATGCAGAAATCATTTTCCCCTTCGGAAAGCTCGCGTTCGAATGAATCAACGCGGAAAACAGCCTTGCAGTTCTTGGGTATGGAAACACAGAATCGAACGCCGCTCTGCTCTTTTTCATATCTTACCGCAACTCTGCCGTTCGGCGTCTGCATACTTCCCGACATTCTGCCGAATTTCGATATCGCCTGCGGGCTTATCACCAGATCCGAATATCCGGAAGAGCACTCGGTCTGCTTGATTCCGAGAAGATATTCAAAGAAATACGCAACCGGCGCGCCGAACATCGGGTGACAATGCGAACGGCTTCTGTTGCTGTCCCAATATTCGTGGAATGTCGTGGCACCGTTTTGACGCCAATGCTCATACCCTTGTGTGCCGTCATTTGTGAGAATATCAACGGCAAGCTCGGCGTCTCCGTTTTCAAACAAAGTGCGGATCAGCACGTCGGTGGCAAAAATGCCGGTATCGAAATAACCGAGCTTCCGATAGTATTTCACCATTTTGGAATAAGTCGTTCCGTCGCCGAGGCCAAGATCAACGGCAAATGCGTTCGCACCTTGCACGTTCATTATGAAATTGCCGTCAAAGGTGTTGAAATACGCCGCCTGAATAGCTTTTTTGCGCTCACATATCTTTTGATCGTATTCCTCAATGTCCTCATCCTTGTGAAGGATCGATGCAATTTTCCGCATCGTAATGAGGGATTTCACCATAAAATAGGTGTTTACGTAAGGCGCGGGGATGATGACCTGCTGATTGTGCGAGGTGATGTCCTTTTCCGGATAGAGGATATTCGGCCCGCACCAATCGCCAAGGCACCATTCGCCCTTTTTGTCGCTTGTAACAAGTCCGAACTCCGAATGCGCTTCAAGATAATCGATGTACCTGCGCATATTACCGTAATATTTTGCAAGCACCTCGGCGTCGCCGTAATGCTTGTAGAGTCTATAAGGCACCTCAACTATAGCGCATCCCCATCCGCCGGGACCGCCGCCGCTTCTGATGTAGGGCGCGGTATATTGAATATGTCCGCTGATCGTGTCCTGACAGTCGGCAATATCCTGAAGCCACTTTTCGTAAAAGCTTCTCGCATCAAGTGTGGACAGTACCGCGTGACAGGTGAGCTGACCGTCGCCCGTATAGCCGCGCCGCTCAAGATGCGGGCAATCGGAAGGATGCCCCGTGTGCATATTGCAGAGCATTGTGTGGATGAAGGTATTATATGTCCAGTTCAGCGTTTCATTGTCGCACTCGAAATCAGACGCGCGCGCAATGTCGGCGTATATCTCCTTCACGCACACGGGAACGGCATTGCCCGTAACCTCAAGGTATCTGAAGCAGTACCAGGTAAATTCGGGTTGGACTCTGCGGTTGCTTCCGTCCGACACTACCGTATAGCTTTGCTTATGTATATGCGTGGGATCAAGGCTTCCGTCCGGAAGGATCCCCTCGGAGAATCGGACACTTACCGTTTCACCCGCCTGTGCACAGAGCTCAAGCACGGGATAACCCGTGGTATTTCTGCCGCAATCGTATACGGTGCAGTTTTCGCTTTTATTAATCACCTTCAAAGGCAATTCACCGACAAGCTTGTCGATCGGGCAATCGGTTGAGCAATATTCGGTATCAAGATCCTCGGTAAGGGATGCATTTTTCCAATCGCTGTCGTCAAAATCAAGACCGAAACAATCAGGGGAGCCCTGATAATCGTGGTTTTCGTATCTGACGAACTCATATCCCGAAACAAAAGAGTCACCGACACAACAGTTTCCGTCCGAAACAAAATGATTCGCCTCTTTGCCCTCACGCTCTTCGGTGATGCAATAAATAGCCTTCGGAAGCCCGAAAGTGCGGCTGCAGTGCGTGTACCATCCGCCGCCGAAATGAATGGCGATAACGTTTTCGCCAAGCGTGACGAACGAGGTTATATCAAAGCTCGGAACGTAAACTCTGTGCCCCGAGAGCACCTCTTCGCGCGGGTCGCAAGTAGCTTCAAAATCCGACGAAAGCGGCAAAAAGGTATCGGGATCGATACACTTGCCGTTTATGTAGCACTTGAAAAATCCCAGTCCGAGAACGTTGAGAGTCACCCGCTTGATCTCGGATATGGTAAAGCGTCCGCGAAGAACGGTAAATCTGTCCGCCGCCCTCTCTGCCCCGCCTACCCAAACGGCATTTTTGAAGAAAAATGATCTTTCCATACTGAAGTCCTCCTTACTTTGGGAGAATAATTTTTCAATTTATTATAACCCTTACGGAAGGTTTTGTCAATATATTTGGGGCAAGATTGGGCGCGATAATTCAATTAGGCACGGATCTTTATCGAAGCCAGCGCGAACACAGCCCGGTCCCGTCGCATAGTCGAAATGGACGCAAAGCATAGCTTTACGTCCATTTCTCCTTGCTTTGGGGCCAGCGCTTGCAAAATACATCACACCGTGATGTTTTTTGCGGCGCTACCCAACGAGCTCCGCTCGTCGGACTCATAACCCGAAGACCACGAGGCGTAAGCCTCGTCTCCGCAACACAAAAAGAGAACGCAGTCCAA
>JAFQGP010000152.1 GCA_017415485.1 Clostridia bacterium | reverse complement strand
CTCAAGAGCGTGTACTCCTGCGATGGTCGTGCCTCCGGGGCTGCAGACTTTATCCTTAAGCGCGCCGGGATTACCTTCGCGCAATAATAACTCGGCACTGCCCTTGAGCATTTGAGCGGCGTAGAGGATAGCTTTATCACGCGGCAATCCGCATTCTACTCCCGCATCGGCAAGAGCTTCTGCAAACATAAAGGCGAAAGCGGGACCGCAACCCGAAACTGCGCTACCGGCGTCGATCAGATGCTCGGGAAGATTATCGAGCTTGCCGGATTTAGACATTATCTCGAGAAATTCTGTAGTCATTTGATCGGTAACGCGATTATTTACATCATACAGGATCATCCCTTCGCCGACGGAAGCGGGCATATTAGGCATAATGCGTATGATAGGTCTTGTGATTCCGATTATTTGTTCGAAATACGATATCTGCAAAGCCGCTGCCATTGTAACGATAACTGCGTCACTGGAGTTGATTGATTCTACATAAGGGGATAATGCAGTTTGCATCACCTGGGGTTTTACTCCAAGAAAAATATACTTGCAAGAAGTAATTATTTCATCAAAAGAAAGCTCGACAGTACCGAATTCTTCGCAGAGAAGAGAAGTCTTTGATTTATCAAAATCACAAACAGCAATATTATTGCCGCCAACAGCGGAAGCGGCGGCTCTCGCAAGCGCTCCGCCCATATTTCCACAGCCAATAAAACCTGCTTTATATTTCATAGCGTTACTCCTTATCGTATTTGTCCGTTTCCGCGTATTTTGTATTTATACGACGTTAGTTCGCAAAGTCCCATTGGGCCTCTTGCATGCATTTTCTGAGTAGAGATTCCTATCTCGCAACCAAGACCGAATTCGCCGCCATCTGTGAATCTCGTTGAAGCGTTCCAATATACAGACGTGCTGTCGATGGCGTTTAAGAATAATTCGGCAGATTCTGCATTTTCAGTGATGATAGCCTCACTATGTTGAGTAGAGTGTGCTGAAATATGCTTGATAGCTTCATCAAGCGAATTAACAACTTTAATTGCCAAGATATAATCAAGGAATTCCGTATCAAAATCCGATTCCGAGGCAGGTGTGCCATCAATAATAGAAGCAGCGCAAGCATCAACTCGAAATTCTACGGGAATTTTGCCGTTGCTTTCTCTCTTTGTTCTTAAAAGCTCGGAAAGCCGCGGCAAGAAGCTTGAAGCGATGTCCTTATGAACGATGCACACTTCGCAGGCGTTACAAACCGAAGGTCTTTGAGTTTTAGCGTTCTCGATTATATTGAGCGCTTTGTTAATATCGGCATCTTTATCAACGTAAATATGGCAAATTCCTGTTCCTGTTTTTATGCAGGGGACTTTTGCATTTTCAACGCAAGAGCGTATGAGTCCAGCACCACCGCGAGGAATCAGAACGTCAATATAATCAACAGCGTGCATCAATTCCGTAGCCGCTTCTCTTGTATTGCCCTCAAGGATATTAACAGCATCTTCGAATCCAAAAGGTGCGAGAGCATTTTTGATAGCTCGGATTATTGCCATAGAAGTTTTATGTGCTTCCTTGCCGCATTTGAGCACGCAGGCGTTTCCACTCTTGAAGCAAAGTGCAGCTGCATCGGACGTGACGTTTGGCCTGCTTTCATATATAATAGCGACCACACCAAGCGGTACCCCAACTTTTTCGATCTTGAGCCCGTTTGGGAGGGTTTGAGATGAAATGATTCTTCCGACAGGATCGGGCAGTTTGATCACGTCTCTGATTCCGTTTGCCATAGACTTGATTCTATCCTTTGTCAGAATCAGTCTGTCGATCATAACGTCGGACAAGACGCCTCTCGAACGTTCAACGTCATCGGCATTTGCTGACAAAATATCTGTAGCAGCAGATTCCAACGCATCTGCCATTAATGCAAGGATCTCGTTCTTTTTTGACTCTTTAAGAAGAGAAAGGGAAGAGGAGATCGCTTTTGCTCTTTTCATAATTTCTATTGTAGTTGCCATAAAATCACCTATTTGATATAAAACGAGTGCAGATGGGGTTGTTATTATTAATAATATCGTAGAGAATCTTTGGATTTGCGCCATTGGCGATAATCATATCGCAACCGCCGTTCAGACAAATTTCGGCTGCAGAAAGCTTTGTTCTCATTCCGCCTGTGCCAAGTCCCGAAGAGGTATCACCCGCAAGCGCGAGGACGGCAGAGTCGATCTCATGTATTTCCTTGATCAATTCAGCATTGGGATCAATATGAGGATCAGCGGTGAAAAGCCCATCGATATCCGAAAGCAGTATCAAAAGATCTGCAGATATGCTGACGCTCACAAGTGCAGAAAGTGTGTCATTATCGCCAACCTTGATCTCATCCGTAGCTATTGTATCGTTTTCATTGATGATAGGCAGTGCCTTCAACTCAAGAAGTCTGCTTATTGTATTTGTAAAATTTCGATGCCGTGTTTCATTGTTGAAATCATCACCCGTTAACAGTATTTGCGCAACGTTGTGGTGATATTCTGCGAAAAGTTTGTCGTATCTATACATCAGTTCACACTGACCAACCGCAGCTGCCGCCTGCTTTGTTGCAATATCACTCGGTTT
>JAFQGP010000151.1 GCA_017415485.1 Clostridia bacterium | reverse complement strand
GCGACGCGCAAAGAACAATTTGCGCGTCACGAGATCCTTCGGCGGCAAGGCAGCCTGCGGGCGCCGCCTCAGGATGACATCGTTTCTTTTGAAGGGGGCGGCGCCCCCTTCACCCCTGCATTGCGAGTACGAACATAGCTTTTTACTAATTATTTGTGCATATTGCTATATGTTAGTTTTTAATATACGTTTGTCAGCAGTCTGAACCCCGTCCGTCAGGACGAGGTTCTTTTATGTCCAAACAGCCGACGGGGCGTCGTCTGTTTGAAGCATATGGAGATATTTCGGCCTCTGCGGAGGGCGACTTAAGAAACTTTTTGAAAAAAGTTTCTTAAGTATCTTCAAAAACTTTCAAACTATTAAAGTGCGAAATACTTCTCCATCATCTCCGCCTGCTGACCCTTCATTGCCTCGAGGATGGTGCGGGCACGTCCGTCGCCGGCGATGTAGCGGTTCATGTAGTAGCCCTCGGCTTCGCAGGCGAGGTCGTGGAGCGGGAAGTAGTTCTCCATCAGGAACGAGCCGTATTTGATCAGTCGGAAGTCGCCGACGAGGCGGTATTCCTTGCTGATGGTGTCAACTGCGAGAGAGTATTTATCCTTGATCGCATCGATGATGGCGACTCGCTCGTTTGCCTTGGCGAAAACGATCGTCGAGCAGATGTCACCGTTGCGGTTGTGCTCGGTCGAGCCGTGGCTGTCGGTGCTGCCGACAACGGGAACTTCGTATCCCTCGGCGCGCATCTTGTAGTAAAGAGCAGTCTGGAAGCCGTTGTGGGAGAAGAAATTCTCACCGCCAAGGACTTCAAAGGCGTCGAAGGGCTGATTTTTGTAGACGAATTCGGTGTAATCCTCGGGGAGCTGCATCATCTGGCAGAGCCAATAGGGATGCGGGAAGATGCCGAGACCGCCCGCCGCCTGCACCTGCTCGTGTGTCCATTCAAGGACGGCGTAGCTGAGGCGCTCTGCCTCGTGCTCGCGCGGAACGCTCTTTGCGCGCTCGCGGATCATTTCCTTCCATTCCTCAACGGGTATCGGATCGGGCGCATTGCCGTCCGAGGAGCGGTATTTGAGTGCCTGACCAGCCTTTTCTTCGTTTTTCGAGGGTGTGACGAGGGCATTTATGCTGAAAGTGCCGCCGAAATTGACGTAATGAACGTTGTTGAGGGGCAGATGTACCTCTTCACCCTGAATGATCGCAAGGTCGGTAAGATCGCCGTAAGCTTCGATTGCTTCAAGTGAGGGATAGTAGCGGTGGTGATCGGAGATGACGGTGAAGTCATATCCCTTCGCGCGGTAGTTGGCGGCAACCGTCGCGGGACCTTCCTTGCCGTCCGAGCGGCAGGTGTGCATGTGCAAGTCGCCGCGGAAGGGAAGTCTGCCCGCCATATCCTCGGCGAGGCTGTAGACGGAGAGTGTAAACTTCGGCTTCGCCGCGGGGTCTTCGTAGACGTTGATGAAGTGCTCGCCCTCGCCCTCAAAGAAGGCGGAAAAACGCAGGCAGCCGTCGCAATCCGGCTCGACGGTCAGCTCACTCCTGCCGCTTCTCTCGGGATAGACCGAGGGATTCGACTGATCGACCTTGAAGATTCGGAGCGTGTAGATGTGCTCCTGAACGAATTCGGCGTGCAAACCGAGCGGCTGAATGGTGATCTTCTGCTCGCGGCCGCCGAGAAATACCTTCGGGTAAATGTCGTAGTTATAAAGAATAGGTTTCATTGTCTTTCTCCTTGTTGGGAAGATTTTATGATCCAATTATAGCTTTATTTTTCGTCTTTGTCAATAGAATTGAGAAAAAAGCGGCATAATAATACAAAAAAGGAGGGGCGTTCGATTGGGAGGTACGGTTCGAAAGGCAGCGAAACGTTTGCCGTGGCTTATTTCGCTGTTGTTCCTCGGACTTTCGGTTTCGGGTGTTTCGCGGTTTTTCGAGGGCGTTGTCGGGGAATTGCCGATGCTCGTGGCGTTCCAACCACTCCTTCTCGGAATGGCGGGCAACGCGGGGACGCAGTCGCTTGCCGTCACCCTCCGCGGGCTTGTCCGCGGGGAAAAAACTCTGCCGAGGATGATATTATCGGAGATGAGGATAGCCTTTCTCGCGGGACTCGTCATCGGCGCGCTTTCGTTTTTTGCGATATGGGTCTATCTTTGCCCGATCTTGAACTATTCCTCGAGCTTTTCCGCCTGTGCCGCCTTTTGCATAGGAGTTTCAAGCACGATCTCGATGACGGTCTCGGGCTTGACGGGAAGTGCGATCCCCATCATCCTCTGCCGCCTCGGAGCCGACCCCGCCGTCGCCTCGGGCCCGCTGATCACAACCGTCAGCGACCTCTGCGCACTCGTTTGCTACTATTCGATAGCGTGGGCGATGTTGGTGGAGTAAAGAATTAATAAGCGAGTGCGAACAAAGCTTTCTGGGTGTCCCCTCATCACCCTCTGCGGAGGGAGCTTCTCCCAGGAGAAGCCTTGAGTTTCTGGTAGCTTTGTTTACTACACATTGATATTGTTCAGTATATATCTATAAACAGTATTTGTTGTTAATAAAAATAAAGAATTAAGGAAAACAAGAATTATTTTTTGAATCAATTTGCACTCGAATTTGAGTTTTGCAAGTTTTTCAATTAATAATCCTTGTTTTTTAATCAAATCAAATTATAAAACTATACGATGTGAGTTGCACTAATTGAATTATCGCACTAATAACCTAGGCTTCTCCTGGGAGAAGCTCCCGCCACAGCGGGTGATGAGGGGACACAGTCTGTACTGTATTATATCAAGTGAATAATTACTTATCCGAAAGTTCGATCATACGTAAAAGGCAATCAAGCAGGTCCTCGCGTTGCTTTTTTGGTTTGATCAGATTACACAAGAACAATGCCGCAGCAGGTATGAGCCATAGGAGCATTTCGTATATTTTGAGTATCCCCGCGCCAAGCCCGCAACCGAAGATCAGTATAAAGAGAGGCGCAAATATTGTAAATATTGCCGATTCTGTATCGCGCTTGAAAGTGTACTCGATATTTCCATCTTCGTCGATTTTGGCTACAAGCATATCGTGGGCAAATATCTTGAAACTTCTGGGGGCTTTTTTGGTATAAATTCGGATCTCGTTTTCGTCCATATATCCATAATTCGCTCCAAGTTCTATTTCACTTGAATTTGCAGGAAGATACTTTTTGAATGCCACGGCAAGTTTTTCTTTATCGGCTTTTATGATATTATTCATTGTTTTGTTCCTTTTTTATACACTCCTCGATCACCGCATCCCGCTCGGGGTTGAGGGTTCTCGTTTTGATCTCGCGGAAGAAGATCTCCCCCGTTCCGCAGGAGCATTCGGGGACGTAAAACTTGCTTTCTTCGGGATTTTCAAAGCTTGAATAATAGCCGCCGCAGAGGCCGTCGTGGTCGCTGCCGCCGGAAATGAAGAGCTTATGCTCCTTCGCGATCTTCAGCGCCTCAAGCCTCTCCTCGGGGGTCAGCAGATGGTGCCATACCTCAAGCCCCGAAAGTCCCATTTCTATAAGCTCTGGTATCGCGTGGAGCTGGCGGTGCGGGTGCGCGACGACGGCAAAACCGCCCGCGTCGCGAATGAGGCGGAGCATTTTGTCGATCGGCTTGAATTCGTAAGGCGGTTTGACCTCACCGCGGCGTTTGCCGTAAACGGTGTGGAAGAAATTCATATAATCAAGGTCGGTCACGAGCCCCTTCGCCTTCATCGTTTCGAAAACGTGATTGTTACAAAGCCACGTGACTCCCTTGTTGTATTCAAGAACCTCATCCCACGCGATGCCGTGGATGAGTCCCTCGGAAAGACCGCGCTCGAAAAGGATCCGCGTCTGTTCAGCCTCGCAAAAGCTTCTCTGCGCCAGATATTCCTTCATTTCGGGATATTCGGGGTCAAAATCGAAGCCGACGATGTGGAAATTTATCCTTCTTTCGCGCCAAGGGGAAGAAAATTCGCAGCCGAAGATGAAATCGAGCCCCGCGGCTTCGCATTCGCGGCGCATATCGGCGTTGCCGGTCGTCGTATCGTGGTCGGTCAGCGAAAGCGCGCGGTAGCCCTCGTCTTTTGCAATGCGGACAAGCTGTGCGGGCGTGTAAACGCCGTCCGAGTGGGTGGAATGGAGATGAAGATTTGCAAATTGTTTCATAATACTGCCTCCGTAAACAAAAATTTACTTGACAAATGCGGTCGATAATGTTATTATATAGTAAAGAATAGCAAATGTCAATAGAAAGAGGCAAAAATGAACGGGAATACAACGGCATTATTATTGAATATTCTGATTATTGCCGTCATATTTATCTTAAATTATTTTTATCAAAAGAATAAGTTTGCGTTTTCGCTGAAATGCGTATGCAGTTCAGCATTTGCGCTGCTCGGGGTCATAAATCTCGGGTTTGCAATAGCTGTGAAGCAAGAGAATTTGCAATTCTACGTTTTGATGGCGACCGCACTTGTGCTTGCCATGCTCGGGGACGTTTTCATCGGCAAAAGCTTTATTCTCGGTGCGGGACTTTTTGCCTTGGGGCACGTATGTTTTATGATCGCCTATTTCTTTTTGCAGGGATTCAGCCTGCGCGAGGTTTGGATAAGCGCCTTGATCTTTGCCGCATCTGCCGCATTTCTGATCTTTGCACCGTGCATAAAATACAGCTCGGATAGCTTCAGATGGATATGCGTTGCCTATGCCCTTATCATTTCCTCGATGCTCGGAAAGGCGCTTGCAAATCTGACTTTTGAACCGAGCGGAGTCAATATTCTGATCGCGGCGGGAAGCTTTCTTTTCTTCTTTTCGGACTTGATGCTCGTCCTCGATTGGTTCGTGCGGAAATGGAAATGGACGGCAAACGCTTGTATGGGAACATATTATCCCGCGCTTTGCATCCTTGCGTTTTCGATGTATTTCAAAGCTTTTTGAATAGATATAAAATGAAAAATTATTTTTGTGAGGTATAAAAAATGGGCAGAAATGCAATTTACGGCGCGGGCTCGCTTGGCACTGTGCTTGGCGCTTACATTACCAAAAACGGCGGTCAGATCGACCTTATCAACCGCAACCGTGCGCACGTTGCCGCGCTTCGCGAAAAGGGCGCGCGCATTACGGGCACCGTCGAAATGAACGTTCCCGTCACCGCTTACACTCCCGACGAGATGAGCGGAAAATACGACGTTATCCTGCTTATGACCAAACAGCTTTTCAATAAAGAGGTCGTCACAACTCTCAAGGACTATCTCGCAGATGACGGCGTCATCGTTACCCTGCAGAACGGCTTGCCCGAGCCGGGCATTGCCGAGATCGTCGGCTCGAACCGCACCGTCGGTTGCGTAGTCGAGTGGGGCGCGACCCTTTCCGCACCCGGCGAATGCACGCTGACGAGCGATCCCGCGTCGCTCTCCTTCCATATGGGCAAAATGGAGGGCATCACCGATGCGAAATTCAATGAGGTAAAGGAGCTTCTTGAGCTGATGTGCCCCGTTCACGAGGAAGAAAACCTCATCGGCGCGCGTTGGTCGAAGCTGCTTATCAACGCCACCTTCTCGGGCCTTGGCACAGTAGTCGGCGGAGTTTTCGGTGACGTTTCCGAGAACAAGGCGGCTGCGAAGGTCGCAGTCCGTTGTATGAAGGAGTGCATTGACGTCGGCCACGCGGCGGGCGCGGAGTTTGCTCCCGTTCAGGGCAAGAATATCACGGCACTCTTCTACTACAAGAACGCCGTCAAGCGCGCGATCGCAACGATGCTCATTCCGATCGCAATGAAGAAGCACCGTGCCATCGAGCCCTCGATGCTTCAGGACCTCAAGAAGGGCAAGCCCTGCGAGATCGACGCCATCAACGGCATCGTCTGCGAGTGGGGACGCAAGAACGGAGTTCCGACACCCATCAATGACAAGATCGTTGAGATCATAAAGAAGTGCGAGGCGGGCGAGCTCAAGCCCGAGGCGGCTAATATCAAGCTTTTTGACGGACTGCTTTGATTTTGTATTGACTTTTTCAGGATTTTGCAGTATAATTATTTCATTAATTCAGAAAAGAGGCAATCAAAATGATTCCAAAAACAAAGCACACTCTCCGTTTCCACGAGGACGGCTCGTTCCGTATTCTTATGGTTTCGGATCTTCAGGACAAGCTCGAATACGATCCCAGAACCCTCGCGGGTTTTGATGCCATCGTCGAGGCGGCAAAGCCCGATCTCGTCATCCTCGGCGGCGACAACGTCGATGGCAGAAAGCTCAAGCCCTACGATGAATTCATCAAATATATGGATATCTTCACCGCACCGCTTGAGAAGAGAGGGATCCCGTGGATGCACGTTTTCGGCAACCACGACTATGACGTTGACGTCTCGGGCGAGGAACAGCAGAAGGTCTATGAGTCATATCCCTACTGCATCTCCTCTCACAGTGAGGGTATCCCAGGCATCACCAACTATATGGTTCCCGTTCTCGCGCACGATTCCGACCGTGTCGAGTACGCGATCTATGCCTTCGATTCGAAGTATAAGTATGGCGAGCTCCGTCCCGGCGTTACTGCCGAGGATCTGATGCTCCCCAACCGCGAGCCGCATTATAAGAAGTGGGATCCCATCCGCTTTGAGCAGCAGATGTGGTATTGGAATCTCTCAAAGGAGCTCGAGGCGCAGGAGGGTCACACCGTCCGCGCAATGGCGGTAATGCACGTGCCTCCGCACGAGATCATGATGGCGGTCAATAATCCCGAGGAAACGGGTTACATAGGTGCCGAGGGCGAAAAGTGGCAGTGTCCCATGATCAACTCGGGCGTATTCTCAACGATGCTCGAGCGCGGCGACGTTGAGATCATTGCGGCAGGCCACCTGCACCACAATATCTCCGACGGCGTTTACGGCGGCATCAGACTCACCCTTGATGCTTGCGGCGGATTTGCTATCGGCGGAGTTGACACACGCCGCGGCGGCAGAATCTTTGATATCAAGCTCGACGGAACGCACGAGACAAAGATGATCTACGCCAAGGATTATATTGACATCAGTAAAAAATAAAAGCAATTATGGGGCGGTTTTCCGCCCCTTTTGTTTGTTTGGAATAAAATAATAGCAATATTTGTCCGCAACAACAAAACTATTGTCTTGCAAAAGCGATACAAAGTATGATAAAATTATACCAAATCCAATATAAAAAGGAGAAAAATGATGAAAAACTTCAAAAGACTTCTTTCTGCACTTCTCGTTCTTGCACTGCTTGTTCCTATGATGAGCATTATGGCAAGTGCGGCAGACCTTGAAAACAAGTATGATTCCACCGGTAAGGTGATCGGTATTCCTCCCACAACCAGAGATGCTGAGCACACCTCCACCAACCAGAACTATTATGCATCCAATCTCATCGAGCTTCAGGCAGGTGACGTTGTTTACTTCGGTCCCGTTGCGACAAATCTTGCTTACCACGCAAGAACCTACAAGCCCGACGGCGCAAAGAAGGATGATAAGGTCAAGACCTCCGATTGCGAGATCGTTGAAGATATCGTTCCCGGTATCTCGATCCTCAAGTACACCGTTCCCGAGGAAACAGGCAGCATGAGATTTGCCATCAATCAGATGTTTGGCGATAGCTTCCTCGTAACCATCAATCAGGAATTCGGCAAGGAAGCATATTTTGCAGCTATGGATAAAGCGGGCGTTAATATTGACTACTTCCGCGAAGCATCCTACTCGGGCGAATTTGTAAACGTATTCCCCAAGGCTGACACCACCTTTGCGGGTTCTGTTGACAAAAAGGGCGAGGAAAAGGCTGACGAAAATTACCGCACCAGCGCTATCATCCCCGTAAATGAGGGCGACGTTATCTACTTTGCAGGCTGCGCACTCGATCAGGGCTACCAGCTCGTTACTTATGATGCAGCAGGCGCTCCCGCAGAGGAAGCAACCACCCTCAACTACGTTTCCCGTTTCGTTGACTTCGGCGACGGCTACGGTATTTGTGCATACAAGGTTCGTCCCGGCACAGCAGGCGTCCGCATTGTTGCTCCCGCGGCAACCTACGATGCAGGCAAGGTTTTCGTAACCGTAAACCAGCCCCTCAGCCTTGATTCTTACAATGCACTTATGAATCCCGCTCCCGAAACCACGGCTCCCGAAACTACCGAAGCGGCTCCCGAGACTACCGAAGCGGCTCCCGAGACTACCGATGCCCCTGAAACCACCAAGCCCGCAGATCCCGTTCCCACCGGTGACACCGCTCTCCTCTTTGTTGTTATCGCGATTATTTCTGTTGCAAGCATTGCTGTTGTTGCAAAGAGAAGAGAAAACTGATTCGGTTTAATAATTTACTCGGATATTACGGATTTTCGTAATATCCGAGTTTTTTGCATAATTTATAAAAATATATTGACAAATTGTTAATTGTATGGTATAATAAATTATCAATCGGCAAAAATTGCCAAGAAAAGGAGAAATACTATGAAAAGAACACTCGCAAGAGCACTTTGCATCGCTATTGCCATCATTATGATCGTTCCCGCTTTTGTTAGCATGGTAAGTGCAGCTGACCTCGTAAATCTCTATGACGCCTCCAAGGCTGTTTGCGGTACTCCCAACAGCTCAAAGAGAGACACCGAACCCAAGTATAACGAAAACTACTTCTGCTCCGACGTTATTTACGTCAAGGAAGGCGACGTTATTACCGCAGGTCCCGTATTTGTTAAGCAGGGCTATTATTTTACCGCTTATAAGGAAGACGGAAGCGTTCACACCAAGCAGATCAAGTATGCTAACTGCACCGAGATCGAAGTTGTTCAGGGCAATCTTTCTATCGTTAAGTGGACAGTTCCCGCAGGCGTTGATTCCATCAGAATGGCAACATCCCAGATCTTCCGCGACAGCACACTCATCACAAAGAATCAGGAGTTCGGTAAGGCTGATTTCCTTGCATATATGGCAAAGAATAACATCGAGCTGCCCTTCCTCAACGGCGTGAGTGCAGATACTCTCACCAACATTTTCCCCGCAGAGAATACCTTTGCAGGAGAGGTTAAAAAGGCAGGCGAAACTGCAAACACCACTCATATTACATCCGATTTCATCCCCGTAAAAGACGGCGATATGATCTATTACGGTGCGAACCTCATCCCCACTTCCGGTAATGCCCATCAGCTTGTTATGTATGATGCTGATAAGAAGGCAACCACCAATGTAAACACCGATTACACCGTGTTTATCGGCGCGATCGATGATACCTATGGTATCTACGCATACAGAGTTCGTCCCGGCTCGGCATACGTTCGTATCGTTGCTGATGCTAAGGCATACAACGAAGGCAAGATCCTTGCAACCTTCAACCAGCCCTTCACTGTTGAAGGCTACAACAACTACCTCAATCCTCCCGAGACCACAGAACCCGCTCCCGAGACTACCAAGCCCGCAGAGCCCGTTCCCACCGGTGACTCCACTCTCGTTTTCGCTGCAATTGCCGTCATCTCCCTTATCGGAGTTGCAACCGTTGCAAAGAGAAGAGAAAACTGATTAGTGCTAAATTTAATCGCCTCATCAATTTTGATGGGGCGATTTTTATATAATAACAAAATAATTGTTGACAAATTGTAAAAATCATGATATAATGAATTATCATAATGGCGAAATGCCACAAAAAGGAGAAAAAATGAAAAAGCTTATTTGCGCACTTCTTATGCTTGCAATGCTCGTTCCTATGATGAGCGTATTTGCAAGTGCCGCAGCACCTACCAACCTTTACGTTGCTGCTGACGCAACCATCGGTACTCCCGCTAAGACCAAGGATGCAGATGCATCCGGCAACAGACTTTACGTTACCTCTTCCGCAATTGCCGTTAAGGCAGGCGACGTTGTAACATTCGGTCCCGTTCTTCCCGGTCAGGGCTACTACATCACCACCTATGATGCAGACGGCAATCAGAAGATCGCTCAGATCAAGTATGCTGACTGCACAAGCGTTGCTGTTGTTACCCCCAGCGCTGAGATCGTTAAGTGGACAGTTACCGAGGGCAATGCTTACGTCAGAGTTGTAAACTCCCAGATGTTCAAGGATTGCACCATGATCACCGTTAACCAAGAATTCACCGCTGCAGAGTATTTTGCAGAGATGGACAAGAACAAGGTAAACGTTGACTGTGTTCGTCCCACCACCGCGAAGGAAGCACTTGTAAACCTTTTCCCCACATCCGATGCTACCTACCTTGGCAGATCCGATGCCTCCAAGATCGAGGTTGCGGCAGATAATTACCGCACTTCCGATTATATCCCCGTTAAGGGCGGCGACGTTCTCTACTTTGGTGCGGCTGTAAAGAGCCAGGGCTATCAGATCACCCTGTTCGGTGCTGACAAGAAGGGCCTTACCAACGTAAAGATCGCGTACATGGTAGAGTACGCTGATCTCGGTGACGGACTTGCTATCTATGCATACAGCATGCCTCACGATGTGGCATACGTTCGCGTAGTTGCAGCTACAAGCGTTTACGATGCTGGCAAGCAGCTTGCTACCCTCAACCAGCCGTTCGATGCTGAGGGCTACAACAATTTCTTCAATCCTCCCGCAGAGACCGAGCCCGCAGAGACCAAGCCCGCAGAGCCCGTTCCCACCGGTGACTCCGCTCTCGTATTCGCTGCTATCGCGATCATCTCCCTTGTCGGAGTTGCAACCGTTGCAAAGAGAAGAGAAAACTGATATAAAAAAGACCGCTTCGGCGGTCTTTTTTATTGACAAAGCATTTCTTTCGTGGTATAATTAAGTCACCCAAAACATCACAAAGGAGAAGACAATGAAGAATCTCAAAAAACTTGTCTGCTCGCTTCTTGTTCTTGCAATGCTCGTCCCCATGATGAGCGTTATGGCAAGTGCGGCAGACCTTGTAAACCTCTATGACCTTTCCCAGGTCAAGTGCGGCACTCCGCAAAGCTCCGCGGACTCCGACCCCAAGTACAATGCGAACTATTATTGCTCGGGCAAGATCGAAGTCAAGCCCGGCGACGTTCTTACCTTCGGTCCCGTTATGACCGGTCAGGGTTATTATCTGACTGTTTATACCGAAACCGGATCGGTTCTTATTCAGCAGGTAAAGTATGCTGACTGCAAGAAGGTGGACGAATTCCACCCCGGCACCGAGATCGTTGAATGGACTGTTCCCGAGAAGGCTGCTTCTTTCAGAATGGCAACAGCACAGCTTTTCTACGATTCCACCCTCATAACCAAGAACCAGAGCTTCAAGGTTGCGGATTACTATGCCTATATGGATAAGAACAATATCAATATAGATTATCTCCGCACAACCACCACAGCGGCAGATAAGCTTGTAAATATCTTCCCGAAGTCGGATAAGGTATTTGAAGGCCGTGCCGATGCAAGCAACAAAGAGGTTGCGTCCGGCGCTTACCGCACCTGCCCCATGGTTCCCGTTAAGGAAGGCGATATCGTTTATTTCGGTGCCGCTGCTCTCGATCAGGGTTATCACCTTGCTCTCCAGGATGCAAACGGCAACGGTACTACCACCGTTAATAAGAACTATATGGTTCAGTACGACGTTATCGGCAACGGCTTCGGTATTTACGCATACAGGATCCGTCCCGGTACAGCCTATGTTCGTGTAGTTGGCGCAACCGGCGTTTATGATGACGGCATTCAGCTTGCTACCATCAACCAGCCCTTCGACGCCGCTACTTATATCAAAATGTTCAACATCACCCTTCCCGGCACCGTTGAGAGCACCAGCCCCCTCAAGGGAAAGACTATGCTCTTTATGGGCGACTCGATCAGCTACGGCTCGGGCGACGGCGTATCTCCCTTCCGCACCGGACGTGCATGGGCGGGCAGAATCGCTGACTGGACCGGCGCTATCACCACCAATGCATCGGTTGGCGGCGCAAAGGTAAGCTTCCAGAGAGGCGACGATAACTGGGTATACAGCCAGTACGTTCCTCATCAGAACACCAAGTTCGACATCATCGTTATGCACGGCGGCGTTAACGACGCGCGTCACAACCGTACCATCGGTGCTCTCTCCGAGGGTAAGGATGAGGCAACCCTCAAGAAGAATCAGCCTACCTATGCGGGCGGCCTTGAGTGGATCTTCTACAACGTAAGCAAGACCAACCCCGATGCTAAACTCTTCTTCATCGCAAACCATCGCCTCGACGGTCACTCCACCGGCCACGCGAAGGATATGAGCGCATATTTCAATATTGCCAAGGCTGCTTGCGAGAAGTGGGGCATCATCTTCATCGACCTTTACAACAACAAGGAGCTCAACGATAAGCTCGAGACCACCACGACCAAGTATCTCCCCGATACCCTCCACCTCAACGCTGCGGGATACGATATCATCACTCCCTACATCATCAGCGCACTTGAGGCAGGTCTGACTGCTCCCGTAGAGCCCGAGACCACCGTCGCTCCCGAGACTCAGGCTCCCGAGACCACCGCTGAGGTAGTTACCGAGCCCGCAACCGAGGCTCCCGTTGCAACGGATGCTCCCGCAACCGAGCCCATCACCGAAGCACCTCCCGTAGAAAAGGGATGCGGCGGTATGGTTGCAAGCGCAGTTGCAGTTATCGCTCTTCTCGGAACCGCTATCGTTTTCAAGAAGAAGGACTAACTTATAAAAATCGGCAGAGAATTCATTTTCTCTGCCGATTTGCTTATTGACAATTTCCCGAATATATGGTACAATAGATTCAAACTTATTGCGGAAAGGTAGGTTTACCGATATGAGAATAGGAAGAATACAAAATAACTATACCGCGGCGGGATTTGATCTTGTCAAGAATACGAATCTTGAGTTCATCGAGATCTGTTGCAACAATCAGGCGGATGCAGAAAAGTTGATTGCGAACAAGGAGAATATCAAGGCAGAGATCGCGCGCACGGGGATCGACGTTTCCTGCGTCGGACGTTGGAACCACGACGTCAATGTTGGCGGCAAGATAGACGAGGAGAGAAAGAGTGTGTATCTCGCACAGCTTGACGCGGCTATCGAGCTTGGCGCGAAGACTTTTGTTTGCGGCTGTAACTATGCCGATGAGGTTTCGCTTTACAAGAATTACACCCTTGCGCTTGACTTCCTCGGTCAGCTCACCGAGAGGGCAAAGGCAAGCGGCAGCGGAATCAAGATCGCTATCCAGAACTGCAATTGGAACAACTTTATCGTTTCCCCCGAGCAGTGGAAGGTGATCCTTGGCGAAAATCCCGATCTTTGGCTGAAATACGACCCTTCTCACGCCTACAACAGACACGCGGACTATCTTGCTGAAATGTCCGATTACGGCGAGAAGATCGCGCATTTCCACGTCAAAGGCACCACCCACGCGGGCAGCAGAGCAGTATCCGATCCCCCAGCGGGAATGGACGATCTTCATTGGGGAAGCATTTTCTCCATCCTCTATGCAAGAGGATATGACGGGGACCTGAGCATCGAACCCCACTCAAAGACCTGGCAGGGCGAGCTCGGCGCGGCAGGCGTTGAGTTTACCAGACAGTTTATCAGTAAGTTCGTTTTGAAATAAAACCAACAACCCCGACAGACTTCAAAATCTGTCGGGGTTGTTATTCTCAATAGTATATTTCCGATATTATTTGCTTGCATTCTTCTTTATTCATTCCGCATCTAATCGACGGATGATAGAGCAGTCGCAAAATCAGCATATCGACGTCAGTCATTTTTTGCGGTGCGGAAAAGCCCGAATAAATAATGCTGTCCGATCTCAGCGAAGTATCCTGTATTGGCCCGAGACTGTTATATATTTCTTCCATTATTACTGAATTGCGAAGCTCTTGACCGATATCGTTGCGGATGCAAATAACGGAGTCGTATATTTCGTCGTTTGAGTACCAAAACGTAACGTATCCGTCATTGCCGTCGCAGTTGTGTCCTATTATAACTGAAAATTCATTTGCGGGACAAAAATATATCTTCATATTGGCGGTGTTGGGGTCATTTGTTTGTGAGATTCCCGGGAAACCCTCTACGCTGTTGAGAAATGATGCCATTTTGTTGATGACGGCTATGTCCTCTGCCGTAGGCGAACCGCTGAGCATGTAAAAGATGGGAGTTGCCCACTTCTGAAGCCGTGTCGGATCTCCCGCATTGACAAATTCCGCATCAAGGCAGACCTCGGAGAAGTATCTGACGGCATCATTCAAAGAAAGCGACGGCAGATAAAGCTCGGAATGCATTTCCTCGGCAGTTGTGATTTCGGGTACGGCGGTAGTCTCGGGGGCAGTAGTGGCTTCGGGAGCAATTGTAGTTTTAGGAATGACCGTAGTTTCGGGAGCTTCTGTTTCGGTAGTGCTTACGGTGGTTTCAGGGGCGGAGAAAGGCTCCGTGGATGGCGGTGCGGATGTGGATTCGATCGGTAGAGTTGTGTCGGTTTCACCGAAAGAGTCTGCCGCGCATCCGAAAGATAACGTAACCGAGATTACTAAAATAGATATAAAAATCGATTTTATAACAAGATTCAAATCAATCACCTCATTCTATATTATAACACAAAAGCATACCTTCTGCAATATAGTCGGATCAAAAAAAGAGCTATCGCGATAGCTCTTTTTATAATTTCATCTTATCAAGCCTTTTAAGGATCATTGCGGCGGTAAGGCCGATCAGGATTCCCGCAATCGTGCCGCTGATGAGGAGGACGGGGAGATAGTATGCTATCTGCGCCGTTTCCATAACCAGGCAGGCGGTTGCGATCTGACCGATGTTGTGAAGAATTCCGCCCGCAACGCTTACCGTGATGGGGGCGAAGAGATTCGTCTTTTTGAGCAATATCATGCCGATAAGGCTCAATGCCGCGCCGACGAGGGAGTAGATCATCGAAAGGGGAGTGCCGAAAAGGATGCCGACGAGGATGACTCGCAGAATGCTGACGATCGCGGTCTCTTTTGCCCCGATCTTGTAGAGCATAAAGACCATAACGATGTTCGGAAGTCCCACCTTGACGCCGGGCACTGCCATAAGCGGCGGTATCTGGCTTTCAACAAAGGACAGTATCATTGAAAGCGCAATGCACATTCCTAAAAACGCGACTTTTTTCGTTTTCATGATACTGTCCTCCTTTTTAACTAATCAGATCAACACTCTCTTCCGCACCGAAAACGGTGACGGTCAGCTTGTTGGGCAGGCAGGTGATGACCTCGCCCGTCCTCGATATTTTGCCCTGATGAACGCAAAGCTTGTCGGGGCAGTTTGCATCGCTGAGGTATGCACGTCCGTCCTCGATGACGAGAATGTTCGTGCCGCCGTTGAGGGGATAGGTGCCGCTTTTCGAGAGCGAATATTCGGCAACCTCGACTCCGTCAACCTTGACGACCACCCCCGCGCCTTCCTCTTTTGTCAGCTCGACAATGAGGAAGAACGCGATGGCGACGACAAGGATCGATGCAATGAGAATTATATCTCTTTTTTTCATTTAGAAGTTGAGCGCGAGAAGCGCGAGAGCGATCATTCCTGCGGTGAGAAGCGCAATGGGAAGTCCGCGGAAGGAAGCGGGAATAGCCTCTTCGTCAACGGACTCGTCCTTGAGCTTAGCAAATACGCACATAGTGATCATAAGGCCAAGACCTACCCCAAGAGAGGTGATGAGGGTCTCGACGTAGGAAAGGTGATGCTCAACGTTGTGGATGCAAAGGCCGAGGATGGCGCCGTTGATCGCGAACTTAACGAAATCCGCGTGGCAGTAGCCGTCAAGAAGCTTCTTTGCGATGATATGAAGGACCTCAACAACGATGAGGATCACAAGAACGAATACCATTGTCTGCAGGTAGGGAACCTTCTCGAGGAGATAGGTGTTGAGAGGCCAGCAGATGGCATTTGTGATGAGCATTACAAGGGTAGTGCCGAGGCCGAGGATGACGGACTGCTTGGTGGAGCGCTCGTTTTCCATAACGGCACCTGTGCCGAGGAAGTGGAGAAGAGCATAGTTGTCGGAAAGAAGACCGGCAAGAAGAATACCGAAGATCATTTCGATGGTAAGCATTATTCACAATCCTCCTCTTCAAGATGTTCGTGTGCGCCTGTCAGCTTCTTGATAGCCGCAAGAACGCAAGCGAGAACAAGATATGCGCCGAATGCGCCCGCAAGTGCGCTGACCTTGTAGTTTGCAAGGAAGGGGATCTCGACGCCCCAGATGGTGGCATTGCCGAGGATCTCGCGGATGAGAGCGCAGATGACCATGATTACGGTCAGGAAAAGACCGGTGGAAAGAGCGGTTTTGATCGAGTGCCATTCGCCGTTGTGATCGGCAACCTCCTCTGCATCGCGGTAGATAACTGCGCTTACTGCGAGGGCAGCAAGGTGTGCGCCGAGCATATCAACAACGATGGGGAAGAATGCCTGCATAAGCATCTGGATGATCGAAACGAAACCGGTGATGATGATGAGATAAACGGGAAGCTTTGCGTAAGCGGGGATGAATTTGTGGATAGCCGAGACCACGATCGAGGTCAGGAGCATCGAGATGAGCACAGCCGCGCCCATACCGAGAGCCGCACGGATATCCGCGCTCGAAGCCATAACAAAGCCCGAGCCGAGGGCAAGCACCATCGAGGGTGTGCCGCGGAGAAGGCAATTCTTAAAGAAATTTTTCATTACTGTGCACCTCCCTTGATAGCGTTAAATGCCGCAAAAGCGTCGTCTGTCGACTGTTTCATAGCGTTCGAGGTCATGGTAGCGGTTGCGATAACAGCCTGCTCGCCGGACCATGTTTCGGTGGTAAGACCCTCAAAGCCGCCCTTGTAAGCGCCAACGTCCATACCGCCGAAGTTGCCGAAGTATTCTTCGTCAAAAATGAACTGCTTGGCATCCATCTTTGCGATGGCGCCGTTTGCGTCGATCACGAAGTAAACGTCCATCTGATGGAAGCCGATGCTCCTGGAGTAGAAGCCGTAGTAATCTGCACCGTCAACCTTGAAGGAAGCAGCAGCAACAACGGTGTTGAATGTGCTGACCTCAACGGGTGTGATGTCGGTCGCGGTCTCATAGAGACGGGTGATCTTGGTGTTCAGATCCTCGGTGTAGGACTTCTGCGAAGCCGAAGCGGCAGCCTTTGCCTCGTCGGCGATAGCGCTCTGCGCGTCGGTCACGTCCGCACCTGCAACGTCATAAACCTTGCAAGCACCGGTTGCGTTGACGAGAGCGAGGAAGGAAGCCTCACCGTTCTTTACAACGTAAGCAAAGCCCGCGTCGTTGCCTGCCTTCCATGCCTTTTCGATGTTACCCGAAACGGCTACTTCCTCGGTCTTGAGCATACCGGGAGCGAGAGTGGGGATCATTTCCCCAAGGATCTGAGCGTCGGACTTAACGCCCTCTGCGATAAGGGAGTTGGTGATAAGTGCCGCAAAGCCTTCGCTTACCGCGCCCTTGAATGCGGTGGAGGAGTAGGTCGCGCCCGAAACAGTGCCGATGTCGGCAAGGGCGGAGTCCTTCTCGAGATAGGAGTCAATATAATTCGCGTCCTTGGAGCGGAAGTCGATCGAGTCGGTGTAAACGTCGAGCTGGATTCCGCAGATCTTGCCGTCGGCGGTGATACCGAAAGTGATCTCCATGGGCTCCTTGGAGTACTGAGTGGAAGCCTTAGCGCGGACAACAAATCCCTTGCCGGAGGTCTCCTTGTAAATTGCGATAACGGACTCGGGAACGCCCGCGAGAGTGGAGGTCACTTCCTCGAAGTTCTCAGCCTCGGGCATAACAGCGAGAAGAGGAGCGAACTCCGCGCCCTTGTTGTTAGCCTCAATGATGGGGCCGGTGAGGAAGTTGAGCCCGAACATTGCAACCGCGAAGATCGCGACGATGCAAAGAAGAATGAGGATCGTTTTGAGAAGATGCTTGATATTCATTATTTGATACCTCCCAAAGGCTTTTTCTTGGTCAGATCGTTAATGAAGGGAACAAGAAGGTTCATTGTGAGAATTGCGATCGAAACGCCCTCGGGATAGGAGCCCCAGAAACGGATCGCAAATGTGAGAAGACCCGCGCCGATGCAGAAGACGATCCTTCCCTTGTTGGTTGCGGGAGTGGTGACGTAGTCGGTAGCCATAAAGATAGCGCCGAGGAACACGCCGCCCGCAAGGATGTGCTGAAGCGCGAAGGTCACGTCAAAGCCGCCCGCGATGAGGTAGCAAACGAAAACGGTCGCGATGAAGGAAACGGGTATGTACCACTTGATCACCGTGCGGCAAACGAGATAGATGAAACCGATAACGAGTGCGATCGCGCAGGTCTCGCCGATGGTGCCGCCGTGTGCGCCAACGAGGAGCTGGAGAACGGTGGGAGCCTGTGCGGCAGCCTCTGCGCCCTCATTGAGGAAGGAGAGGGGAGTTGCGCCCGCTGCGATCTCGGGAACGGCATTGCCGAGGAAGGAGAGATCGAAGAGGGGAGAGATAGCCGCGCCGCCTGCAACGGATGCGAAGGTGAGGAGCATAAGTACACGAGCCGCGATTGCGGGGTTGACGATGTTCTTGCCAAGTCCGCCGAAGAGGCCCTTGACGACTACGATCGCGAAAACCGAGCCGAGAGCAGCCTGCCAGAGCTCAACGTTTGTCGAAAGGTTAAGCGCAAGGAGAAGACCTGTTACGGTAGCGGAGAAATCGCCGACCGTCTGCTTCTTCTTGACGCAAAGATTGAAGATGAATTCTGCAAGAACTGCGCTTACAACGCAGGTGAGAATGAGAAGGAGTGCCTTGATGCCGAAAAGAATGATCGCGGCGATGGATGCGGGGATCATTGCGATCACGACGTCAAGCATAATATTATTGGTGGATACACCGCTGTTAATATGAGGTGCGGCGGTGGTAGAAAGCTTTTTCATTACCTTTTTCCTCCTTATCTCGACTGCTTGGAGCGCTCATACTGCTTGAGCCACCATTTTGCGTCCTGGTTCATTGCAAGAAGGGGACGGTGAGCGGGGCAAACGTAGGAGCAGCATCCGCAGTCAACGCACTGACGAACGCCGGTGTCGATGAGAGCAGCCGCTCTCTTTTCCTCGTCTTTGATAGAAGCTGCCGCCTCAACGCCCGCAACGTGGATATCAACGGGGCACTTTTCCATACATCTGCCGCAGCGGATGCAGGCGGAAGGCTCGGGGAGAGTTGCTGTCTTCTCGTCAAATGCGAGAATGCAGTTCGAAACCTTGACGATGGGGGAGTCTACCGAAACGGTTGCGTTACCGTTCATAGGACCGCCGATAACGACCTTGCCGACTGCTTCAAGATTGGTCTCGGTGAGCTCGAGAAGGGTACGGATGGAGGTACCGATGGGAGCGATGAAGTTGCCGGGCTTCTTGACAGCGGGACCGTCAACGGTTACGATACGCTCAACAAGGGGCATACCGGTGTTGAGGTATTCAGCCATCTTCGAGAGGGTGGAAACGTTGATGATGAGTGCGCCGAAGGAGGGGAAACGCTTGCCCGCGATGGCAACTCTGCCGGTCGCGTTGTAAAGCATGACCTGCTTTGCACCCTGGGGATAGATCGCGTTTAGCTCGTGGATGACCACGTAGGGCTTGTCCGCGAACTTCTTCTTGAGCACCTCGATCGCATCGGGCTTGTTCTTCTCGATACAGATCTTATAGGTAGCTTCTCCAAGATACTCGTTCATATACTTGCGCATATATTCAATTCCGTCATCGATGAGATCGGCGTGTGCGAGCATCATTCTGTGGTCGGATGTGATGTAGGGCTCACATTCAGCCGCGTTGATGAGAACGGTATCAACCTTGTAGTCGGGGTTGGTTGCCTCATTGAGCTTTGCCCAGGTGGGGAAAGCCGCGCCGCCAAGACCGACAACTCCGCTCTCGCGGACTGCCTGAAGGAAACCGTCGCAGCCCTCGAATACGGGAGCCTTCATTGCGGGGTCCTTTTCCATCTTGCCGTCGCTTTCAATGCGGATGGCCTTGACTTCCTTGCCGCGAGCGGTGGGAAGGGTGAGGATCTCGGCTACAGTGCCGGATACGGTTGCGTGAACGGGGGAAGAGAATCTTCCTTCTTCGCGCGCGATGAGCTGACCGACGTATACGTGGTCGCCGGGCGTAACGATAGGTTCAGCCTCGCCGCCCGAATGCATATTCATGGGCAGGATGACTTCCTTGGGTGTCTCAATTTTCACAGGCTCGCATCCCGCAGTATTCTTGTTGTGCGGTACGTGCAGGGATGAGATATCTTTTTTGAAAATCATAGCACTCCTCCTGTTTATATTTATAAAAATTTTTTAACGGTCCTATCACGCTTCGCGTGAGTTAATGTTGGCTTCGCCAAGTGAAGATCGGCTTCGCCGAGTTAATGTTCGCCTGCGGCGAAGCTTAAGGTAACTTTTCGCCTTGGCGAAAAGTGATTTTACTGTTGCTCGGTAATGAGCGCTTTCATTCCATCAGTCATCAGCTTTTCTCCCTCGTGAGTAACCCAAAGGACGTCTACTTCGCCTATTGACGTTACGAGGGCAAGTCCGTCTTCATAACTCATTGTGAAGAGAGCGGTTGAGAGGGCGTCCGCGAGGCCGCTGTTCTTGGTGATGACGGATACCGAGGCAAAATGCTCGGAGGGCATAAGAGTGTCTTTGTCGATTATATGATGATACTGCACGCCGCCGACGGTGAAGAATCTTTCGTAGATCCCCGAGGTGACGCACGAGGTGTTTGCAAGGTTAAGATATTCTATATAAGCCGAGTCGGAATCAGCGGGGTCCTTGATGCCGGTAAGCCAGCCGCTTCCGTCGGGTTTGGTGCCGATAATGCGGATATTTCCGCCGATGTTGAGAACGTATGAGGTCACGCCGAGCGATTCAAGCCGGCGCGCTGCCATTTCTGTGGCGTAGCCCTTGCCGAGAGCACCGACGTCGATCGATGCGGCAGGGTCGCTGATGCGTACTGTGAGGTTTTCTTCGTCAATTTCAAGCAGATCGATGCTTGTGTGCTTGCTCGCTTCCTCCAAAACCTCGGGGGAGGGAATGGTTGCGTTTGCGGGATCTTCCGACGCCGCACTTCTGCAGTCGTGCCAGGGGCGAAGCACCGCACCCATCATGACGTTCATCTCGCCGCCCGTGAGAGTGTAAAGCTCCTTGGCATAAAGAAGAAAATCAATCAATTTTTGGTCGACCTTCAGGGGCTCACCGCCCGCGTTCAGATTGATCGTGCGGAGGTTCACCACGCCCGAATGCTCATAATAAATGTCAAACAGGTTGTGATATTCTTCGAGGATCTTCGCAGCTTCGGCGGTATTTTCGTCAAATTCTTCCTGCGAATCGCCCGCGTAGCTGTAAATATTGGAAACGGTGTCAAAATATGTGAAATATATCTTGCCGCGTGGTTCTGTCTTAACTGCAGATTGAGGGCAGCCCGTCATAAAGACGAGCAGCCCCCAAATCAGAGATAGACAGGAAATGGATTTCAGAATCTTCACAATTCCTATCTCCTGTTAGTGAATTTTAATTATCTTGCGTTGTTAGCAGCCTGTGCAACTACTGCGCAGATACCGGTGATCTGCATGGTGCAACCTGCGGAGAGGAGAGCTTCGTCAACAGAGATCTGGTGAGCGTTAACTTCCTTGGTCTGCATGCCTGCGATCTCAGCAGCGGTCATACCGATAACGTGGTTAGAGAATGCAGCGGACTGGATGTACCACTCCTTAACAGTGCCACCCTCTACGTTGGGAGCGCCGTAAGCTGCCATGTTGTAGCCTTCCTTGAGCTCTCTCTTGGTGCCCTTGAACTCCTGGGGAGTAACTGCACCGGCGGTGGTAACGTTGATCTTGGGCTGGATAGCGTCGTTGAGAGTAGCGATAACCTTGCCGTCAGCAACTACTGCGCAAGCGATATCGGAGTACATAGCAACGAGACCTTCAGCGTCAGCGGTAGCAGCCTTGGAATCAGCAGCGCCGGTCTTGGCAGCAACGCCGAGAGTGAAGGTGCCGGGAACAGCCTTGAAGTTCATGCCCTGCTCGTCAGCGCAAGCCTTAGCAACTGCAGCCATGAAATCGGTGATCTGCATGGAGCAACCTGCCTCGAGAAGTGCGGTGTCAACAGCGATCTGGTGGCCGCCTGCCTCCTGAGTCTGGAGAGCTGCAACCTCAGCGCCGGTCTTGCCTACAACGTAAGCCTCGAAAGCCTTAGCCTGAGCGTCCCACTCGAGCATAACGCCGTTGCCGTCGTTGTCAACTTTGCCTTCCATACCGTATCTGGAACCGAGCTCCATCTTGGTCTCGAAGGTCTTTGCGGTGTCAACTGCACCGTCAGCAACTGCCATCTTGTTCTGTGCTACGTCGATGCGGCAGGAAACGATCTTGCCCTCAGCGTCGGTAACAACTGCAGCGATGGTAGCGTCTACCTGTGCGTTGCCTTCCTTGGAGGAAGCGGTGCTGACTACTACGCCAAGTCCGAGCTTGTAGTCTGCTTCTTTGGTGCCGCCACATGCTACTGCGCAGAGTACCATGCAAAGGCAGAGTGCGATTGCGAGAATCTTCTTCATTGTTTTTTCTCCTTAAGAAAAATATTTTTACTTTTTGACAGACTCCGACACTTGCGCGGCATAAGTTGGCGATTGCGAACTGTTTGCGTATGTAGAGAAGCGAGATGCGCGCCCGCGGCTGAGCCTTATCACAGTCGCACATATTATATTACATTTCCTGTTGATAAATCAAGTCGAATTTGTTAATATAATATTACTTATGGGTTTTGTCCAATTTATCAAATAATTATTCGCTTTTTTTGTTTAAAAAGCGAATGGAAAAGATAAAAACGGCAAAAATATTCAAAGTGTAATATTATAATTAGGAGGAAAAATGTGTACTGCAATTAGTCAAAACGGTTATTTTGGTAGGACGCTCGATCTTGAAGGCAGCCGAGGCGAGGAGGCGGTCATCATGCCGAGAAGATTTCCCGTCCGCTTTCTCCGCGAGGCGGATATGGCACAGCATCCCGCTATCATCGGTTGCGCACTTGTAAACGAAGGCGTACCGCTCTGGTTCGATGCGTTGAGCGAATACGGACTTGCCGCGGCGTGTCTGAATTTCCCCGAGTACGCCACGTATCTCGAACCGAAGGCGGATAAGATCAACCTTGCTTCATTCGAGCTGATACCTTTCGTGCTGTCGAAATGCAGAAATCTGCGCGAGGCAGAGGAGCTTTTGAAGCATTGCAATATCACACCCGATTCGGTTTCGCCCGCTTTCCCGGCAACTCCGCTCCATTGGATGATCGCCGACCGCGAGGGCTGCATAGCCGTCGAGCCGACCGCGGGCGGGCTGATCATCTATAACGATCCCTTCGGAGTCCTGACCAATTCGCCGCCCTTTCCCGTTCATAGGGATAACGTGATGCTGCACCCGAAGCTGACTCCCTCGTCCGCCTCGGGACTTCCGGGCGACTGGTCATCCGAATCGCGCTTTCTCCGCGCGTTGTTTGCAAAAAAATACACCGCAGTCAGCGGCGTGAGCGATTTCTTTCATATTTTGGACAGCGTCTCCGTCCCCCTCGGCTGCGGAAAAAAGGATTGGCGCACTGTGTATACCTCCTGCGCCGACCTCGACCGCGGGGATTATTACTTCACGACTTATGAAAATCGGGAAATTAAGAAGATCTCGCTCGATTTTGCAAATGTCAACTCCGACAGCCTCGCGGTCTTTTCGATGCGCGAGGAGAAGGCGATGGCTTTGAAGTGAAAAAAAACGCAGCATAAATTCAGCTGCGGTTTTTCTTGACAAATCATCAAGTATGTGATATACTATGTTCAGTATCTTCGGATACTCGGAGAGCACCATAACACGGTGGCGGTTGCTTCCCTTTATCGGGAAGACTGAATTTCTTTTTTGCCTTCCCGAGAGGGGAGGTGATGGAGATGGAATTTACACTTGAAGAAGTAATCGGTATCGTTACCGTTATTTTCATCATTTTAACTTACATCAACAGCATTTACAAAAAGAAATAACCGCCTCGACTTCCAACCCAGGCGGTTATTTTTTAACTAACTGAACGGAAGCAACCGTCATCGGTGCTCTCCGTTATTATTATACTATGATTTCACCGATTTGTCAACAGTTTTAAGAAAAATAATTATAATGCTCCTTTTTGTGACCAAATCACGGAATTATCCTCTAAAATGGTGTATAATATGGGTGTAAAAAACAAGAAACACTCACAAAGGAGATAAGAAAATGAAAGCACTTAAACTGAACAAGAATAATTTCGATTCCGCGATCAAAAGCGAAAAGCCCGTCCTCCTCGATTTCTATGCAGATTGGTGCGGCCCTTGCCGTATGGTACTTCCGATCGTCGAAGAGATAGCAGGCGAGAGAGATGACATCGTCGTTGCAAAGATCAACGTTGACGATGAGCCCGAGCTTGCCGAAAGATTCGGCGTGTTCAGCATCCCCACGCTCGTTGTAATGAAGAACGGCGCGGTCGTCAACAAGTCTTCGGGCGCAAGACCGAAGGAGCAGATCCTGGCACTGTTAAACTAAGGAGCGCAGGCGGCGTTTATCAAGGATCTTGATACCCTCGCTTCTTGAGGATGAGATAATACCCTCTGTGGTGAAATATTTAAGCATACGAGAAACTACCTCACGGGCAGATCCCATGTACTTGGCGATCTGCTCGTGTGTTAATTTTATGGTATCCGAGCCGTTTTTGGCGGCTTCGTCGAGCAAAAAGATAGCAAGACGCTTGTCCATGCTCATAAATAAGATCTGCTGCATGACCCACATAACGTCGGAGAAGCGGCCGAGTGCGCTTTCAAGGGCGAAGATCTTCGCCTCGGGCATACGGCGGGCGAGGTCCTCGTAGGCACATCCGCCGACAACGATGCATTCGCTGTTTTCCTCGGAATCGACGAAGACGTCAAAGGTGATCGATTCAAGCACGCAGGATGCAGAAAGAATGCACATCTCGCCGGGGAAGATGCGGTAAAGAGTGATCTCCTTGCCGTCCTCGGAGAGGATATAGAGGCGCAGACTTCCCGATTTGACGAGAATGACGCCCGTGCAGCTTGCGCCGTCGTGGATATTCGCGCCCTTGCGGAAATTTACGTGCTGCGAGGAACGAATGAAGGTCTCGCGGTCGTGCTCGGGCATACTCTCCCAGAAGGGGAAGTTTTTCTTGAAAATTTCAATAAGCTCGTGTTTTTCCATGATGAACTCCGAAAATTAAATATACTTCTTTGGTTTTGCGGTCAAAGCAGGGTGAATTGCATATCCTGCACAGCTTTTTCTCTGAATATCATCTTCCATTCAACCTTTTCCTGCGGCTCAAAGGTCAGAGCCGAGCAGGCTGAACGGATAGTGCTCGCGGTTTCATTCTTGTCCGATACCGGAGCTGTCAGAACGATGCTGCTTTCAAAATCATAAGTTCTGCCGCTTGATGCCGACTTTTTTGGAGCGTCACTCTGCTTTGTGTCGCTCACCGTAAACCGGTTGCCCGAAAGCTCGGGCTCAAGTGTGTATGTCATTTTTACGTAATGAGCGGGATTCTCGTATCCGCCCGAAAACTGACGATCGCGGCTGAGGGTGCCTTGTCCGTATTCGCAAACCGTTAGCGTGTGTGCGGCGTTGGTGACGGGATGAATAAACTCGATCTTCTGACCCGATGAGACAACGGAAAAGCGTTTCCCTTCGATCACGGCGGGGCGCGGCTCCAACTTCAGCTCTATGCTTTTGACGCTTGGTTTTGTCTTGGAAGCCCACGGAAAGCTGATGCGCCGCCAGAGCAGACATTTGTCAAGCCCGAAGCCGTAACGGATCAGAACGTCCCGCATTTCTTCGGGGTGGTATTCACTCGTCCAGATATTTCCCGTGCTTTGGCTTTCACGTAAGACTTTGCCGTTTACGGTCGCAAAGGCGCGGAAATCAAGCTCGGGCGAAAAAGTATCCTGCTCGGCAAAAATATCAAGAACCAAGCCTTTTGCGCAGATATATGCCGAGGGGACCGACCATTCGCACCCCGAGGAGCGGAAGTGCGCATTCAGCGGAAGCTCCGTGCCCGCAGTTTCCCCGCCTTTCCTGTTGAATACGGAAAAATACACCTTCCACTCCTTCGGCTGCGGCGCTTCCTCCATCGGAACGTACTTGTAATAATCCTTTTTGTAGGGAACCGCGGAAAGGTCAAAGTATTCGTATATCTTTTTCAGATATGCATAGGGATCTGCGATGGGGGTAAGCCCGAATTGGCTTTCAAGGTAAGCGATCTGTTCTTTGGCTTTGTCGGAAACGGGATTTTCTTTGACAAATCTGCCGAATTGATCGCGGCTCCAAGAGTGAGCCTGCTCGACGTGCGCCTCATGGCCGCATGCCATCAGAAGCCGCAAAAGATCGTCGAAGCTCTCTGCTACCGGAAAAGCGTGGCGTCCGGCGTCCCCCGAGGGATCAACGGCAAAGACGGTATCGCCGAAGGCGGTCAACGTGCAGTAATGGATACCGCCCACGCCCGTCCAACCGATGATCTTCGCCCCCTTCGGCGTGCAGAAATAATCACTTCGGCTCGGGCCTCTCTCAATGCCAAATGCGGAGAGGTCGAATTTACTTTTTCTGTATTGCTCGTATAAATTCATACTTTTACCTGTTTTGCTGAGGTTTTGAAAAGATTACAGAATGATTATATCACTATTTTCATCCATTGTCAAGATAAAGAAAAGATCCGCCGCGGCGGATCTTCTTCATTTTATTATATTTCGCCATTGATTCCGTTCGGTTGCGCAAGATTTCGCATATCGCCGACTGCCCACCCCAACCCCTCCCGCAAGCGGGAGGGGAGCGTGTAATATTTTTATTCCATTACCATTTCATCCTCGGGGTTATTGGGGGAGATGGGGATGATAATATAATCCTTAACGGGGGTCAGATCTGCATTAGGATTCATAATAACATAGTAATGTGTTGTGGTTACGGCTTCGCCTTTGTCAATGAATTTCAGCGCAACGGCGACGTCGTTGGAAATACCGTTAATAGAATATACTTCGCCTTGCAGTTTCTCTGTATAGATCCATTCTCCTGTGTTGTTTTTCCAACCTGCGGTTACGGAAACGTTAGAAAGCATATTTCCGATTTTATCTTCGGCGATAACTTTGCCGCCAATATAAGTGGAGAATATTCCATCGTCCACATTATAGAAATAGCCTTTTTCGTAGACTGCTTCGCCGATTTCGGTATCGGTAGGCGGAAATGGGTCATTGCCCTTAAGCATCATTGGCAGAGTAATTGCCGCAGCTGCAAGTAAAATAGCAAAGCAAGCAGCTATAGAACTCCATTTGAGCCAATTGTTCTTGTTTACTGTTTTGGTGCTGTTGGTCGCCCCGATGACCAGATCGTCATCGATAAGTCCGACAGCGTTTGCGATTCTCGGTGTTTTCATAATTCAACGCCCTCCTTGATAAGGTATTCTTTCAGCTTTTTGCGTGTGCGGAGCAACATATTTTTGACCTTGCTTTCGGTAAAGGAATAGCGTTTTGCTATGGCGTGGACGGAATCAAAGAAATAGTATTTGCGGATAAAGACGTTTCGGGAGTCCTCATTTTCGGATCGCAGAAAGCTGCTTATCAGCCTGCCGATGTCTTCGTCACTCACTGTGTCCGCGATATTTTCATCCGACAGTACTTCGGCGAGCTGGTCGAGCGAGAGGAGCACTTCCGCCGAGCGTTTTTGCCTTGAAAGCGATTCGAGCCGCCTAAGCGATAGATTCCTTGCGATCCTGCAAACAAATGACTTGAAATTGTTTGGCTTTTCGGGCGGGATCGCGTTCCAGATTCCGATATATGTATCGTTCACGCATTCCTCCGAGTCCTCGTGATTGTGCAGGATGTTATACGTGATGTTGTGGCAAAGCTTTCCGTATTTTTCCTCCGTCTCCCTGATCGCCTGCTCGTCGCGTGCAAAATACAGTTCTATAATATCAAGATCTTCCATGTTGTTCACCTCCTTCGTGGGAAATAAAAGCGCTTTCACCTCATAAGTACGTTTTTGGGGGCGCCCGTCTCGTTTTTTTGAAAAGTTTTTTATATTATAGCATATTTTTGCGGAAAATTCCCCGCTTTTTGAATAAACAATAGGCTGTATCGTATTTTTTGTGATACAGCCTGTAATTATGTTATTTATTTTTGTCTTTCTCAGCGTAGTAATTCCGAGTATCCTCAATAGATTTCTCAATACGCTCGATCAAGCCTTCTTCGTATATGTCGCTGTAAAGGAAATCTTTGAGGTCGATTTTGCCCTCGGGGCGGTCGTAAGATTTATTTGCATCGTAGGGATAGTATTGCAAAACGAAATGCACCGAATAGAACGAGATTCCCGATTGATCCAAAAGCTCCCGTGTCTTCAGCAATATCTCGGCAGCCTTTTCTTTGGTGACTGTGTCGCTGTTGATGTAGAGAACAAGCTGGCCGTTCTTTTTGCCGAGCTCGCCGATATTGTAGAACTTATCGTTGACAAGTTCGCTTCTCTTGATAGCCCCTTCGATCTCTTCTTCGCCGACTTCGCGGTCAAATTCCAATCTGCCGTGAGCCATATCTACTGTGTAGGGATACACGTAGCTGTTGAGGACTGTATCGACCATATCGCGGTATTCGAAAAACAATCTGTTTGCCACATTGGCGTGTCCCGTTACACGCGAAGCATAATCGTCGTTTTTCAGTTTTCCGAGCATAGAGATCCGCAACGTAAAGTTCCCGTCCATACTTTTCGGAGAAACGATATGTGCATAATATCCGCTATCCTTAAAGCTATAAGATATTTCTTGTATCTCATAATCGGTATTGGCGTATTTGTCTTCAATATAAGAGCTTGCCGTGTGCTTTGCCAGCATTTTTGAGATTGGATTACCGACAAGTCCGTTTGCAAACCAACAAACGCCCGCGGTCATAAGGAGGGCAAGACAAAATGCCGATATTTTTATAATGCGCTTTTTGATGTTGTCGCCTTTTTTGAAAGCAAAGTGCAGAAGAAAAGCGATCGCAATTCCGATCAGTACAAAGATCGCATATATCAGGGTCCAGGATAAAGTATCTGCGAAGTTTATTTCTATCAGTTGGAACGCGAACACGGCAAGGTCGATCAACAAGAGCAGTGCGGGAACCTTATAGACGGCTTTCCATTCAAATACATAATAGCCGAAAATGCCGACGATGGGCATTATAAAGCTGTTATACATCAAATTCTCGCCCGCTGTCCAGCCGAAGCCGAGAAAGATCAAAAAAATGAGCGCGGCATAAGCAAGTGAATAGAATTGTCTGTTCATCCGCTTCATCATGATCTTGAAAGGCTTTGTATCGGGTTTGTTTTCTACTGTCGATAAATCCCCGCCCGCTTTTAAGCTTTCAAACTCAGCCCGACATTCGGGGCATTCTTTCAGGTGATCGTTTACCAACTGTTCCGTTTCCTTGCTTGCCATCTCTTCAACGCAAAGCGGCAAAAGGTCTCTGACGACGCTGCATTCAATTTTCATGGCTCTTTTCCTCCAATCTTTTCTGGATCATTTTTCGTGCTCGGTGATAGGTGACGCAAGCCCAATTCTCGGTTTTACCGAAGATCTGCGCTATTTGCTTGAAGCTGAGATCAGCATACACTCGCCACATAAAGACCTCCTTGTAAGGGTCGTTTACATCGTGCAGGATCTTTTGTATCCTCGCGATCTCGTCTTTTTTGGCGTATTCTTCGGCTACGTCCGATGCCGCGTCGGGGATCTCAAGTATCTCGTCATCGTCGATGCTTTGGATCATATTGCTTTTCTTTATGTAAGAATAGTAGCAATTCTTTGCTATCTGGCAGAGCCAGACACGGACGTCGCAATCCTCGCGGAAGCTGTCGATGGATTTCATCGCTTTGAAAAAGGTATCGCTTGTTATCTCTTCGGCTATATGCTCGTTGCCCGATAGCCGCAGGATATACAGGTAAACATCGTTGAAATATGTTTTATATAACTGCTCGTAATTTGTCACCGTATCACCTCCTTCACTTATAAGACTCGGAAAAAGAGAAAATCTTACAAACTTTTTTATTATTATAGCATATTTTTGCGGAAAATGTGTGAACGCAATAAAAAAGGGCGCCGATCGATGCGGCACCCTCAGACTGCTGACAAATTTGTATATAGAAAAACAATATGTCAAATTGCAAAATAATAGTTAAGCATCTGTGTTCGCAATCTCTGATAGGGGTGCAGGGGGCGAAGTCCCCTGCAAGAAAAAACGATGTCATCCTGAGGGCGTGCCCGCAGGCATATACGCCCGAAGGATCTCGTGACGCGACCATTTACAAGCGCGTCGCGGT
>JAFQGP010000150.1 GCA_017415485.1 Clostridia bacterium | reverse complement strand
GCGCTTGATAGTTATATTGAGCGCGTTCTTCATCAGACCGAGAGTATATGCGTCTCCCGCTTCGGTGGAGGTTATCGATACCTGGGTATTATCAAGCATATAATTGAGGATCTCGAGCAGACCGGCAAAACCGGTTCCTCCGCCAAGCAGCTTGCCGGTGAAGGTGGTCTCCGCCTGTGTTGCGGGCACGAGAACTACGTTGTCATTCGTCACGGAAACGAGCGCGGTGCTCATATATACGAGATCAACAAGCGTATCAAAGTAGCCGCCGAACATAAGCGAGGTCTCGCCGAATACGATGCCCGCGTCCTTTGCGGGATTGCTGATGGCATTGACGGTGATGATCGCATCGGGGTTGATCTGTCTGATCGCAGAAATAACGTTCGGAAGAACGGCGATGTATTCGATTGCGTAGTATGCGAAATACTCAACCGCCTTCTGCGCCGCCTCGGAGATCGTCATTCCGTCCTTGAAACGAGCAAAGAACGAGTTCATATCGGCGATCTTGACGTTCATTCCCTGTGCGTCAAGCATTCCCTTGATTCCGCTGAGGTAATTCCTGATCTCGACGCCTACCTCAGGACCGAAAAGCGAATCCCAATCCATCGGTGCGGCGAGAAGTGCGGACTCGCCGTTTGCAAGAAGGTCGAAGAGGATATTGAGAGTGTCCTCGGTGGTCTTATTGAGGCTATAGCCTATGGAGATAAGGTCTGCATTTGCGATCACCGAAGGATCTGCCGCGATGACTCCCGCGAGGGTGGTGATCCTCGAGCCGTCGATCGCATAGGCTGTATTGGTGCTGTAAGTGAGACCGTACTTGCTTTGGATCTCGCCGCTCAGATACGCTGCGTAAGAATCAGCGAGCTTTTTGTTGTCGCCGAAGGCTACGTAGGAAGAATTCTTGGTGAGGTTATAATCGGTGTTCTTGAGTGCCATCGAATCAACGAGCGCGTATGCTTCGTCAGAATATTCGGTTATGAGGTAGAAGAGGTTATCGATGGTCTCATCCATAGCGGTGTGACCGCCCTCATATGCTTCGAGAACAGTGGCAAACATAGCGTTATGACCCGCAGGCGAGGGATGTCCGCCAAGGCCGTGACCGAGGTTACATCTGCCGAACAGAGCCATAAGGCTTATAACGGTTGCATCGTCCTTGATGGAGTTGCTGAGTGCGAGGGGGGTTGCAAGGAGGGTGCAGATCGTTGTCATATTTTCGGCAGCAGTCTTGAGCGAGCCATAAAGCTGTTCGACGATCTGCGCCTTTACGCCCCGGACGAACTGATCGTGTGCTGCTTCAGCATATCCTGGCACCTGGGTTGCCATATAGTTTACTGCCGTGCTGTTTGCTTCGGCATTTGCAACTTTTTCTGCCACTGCCTTTGCGGCGGCATCCTTATCGGAGGCACTGTAAATTGTGATAATGTCCTCGAAGGTAACGTTGCCGGTGAGTCCCAGGCCTGCGCCCGCGATTCCCGCGTTAGCGACGTTCGCAAGACCGGTCGCAGCGCCGACGGTCATCATTTGATCGTTGCCGATAACATTCATAATATTACCTTCAAGACTTCCCATTACCCCATTGAAGAGATTACCGTCAAGGTTGCCCAGAGCCATCATGGATTCGATAAGCACCGCGCTCGCGGAAGCTTTTTCGATAATTGCCGCTTCAAATGCCAGATATACGGCGCAGGATTTTGCCTTGTCTGCATTGACAGCCGCATAAGCGGTCTTCTGTGCATAGGTCATTGCGTCATAAGCACAGATCTCCTCGAGCGTAACAGGAACGACGCCAAGGCCGCCGAGCAAGCCCCATACGATACCGTTGCCACCGCCGACTATATCGGTGACAAAGCGGTCTCTTGTGGTAGAATTTGTGCAAGTCACGCCGCCGTTACCTCTGTTTTCAAGAGCAACGTATCCGTTCTCGTAGAAGTCATATCCATAGACATTTACCATACAGGAAATATCCTCGGGTGCGGCATAATAGAATGTAGCATTGCTGTAAAGAGGATTTCCGCTCGCCTGCATTACGGCGGGCAATGCGGCAATATATGCGTTGAGAGGACCATAAAGTGCTTCAAGCAGATCGCCGATGGATATTCCCGCCGTGGTGTCGTCTGCAGGGTCCTTATAGGTGTTCAGGAGGTTCAGAAGGATAATATCAACGTTTTCCTTTTCGTTGAGTGTAAGGATAGCATCGATGCATCCTCTGTAATTGATCACAAAGCTGAGGCAGGTGTATACAGCGGTATGGGCGATAGCTTCCAGAACCGTTGTGTTGTTGTCGTCACCATCGTCGATGACAACGCCCAACTTATTCTCCATTGCAGCATAAAGCGTGGGAATAAGTGCCTTAACATCAGCTTGCATATCAGCGGGCAACGCCGCGATCGCGCGGTCGATCTTATAGATCATTGTATCATCAGGTGTTCCCATAAAGCCGATCGCTTCCATGATACGATTGAGAAGGAATACACCAAAGTTACCGTTACCCATTGCAAAAGAAACAACATCCGCTTCTCTGATTGCGGTCTGATATGTTTCGGCAACTATTACGGCTTCTTTATCCCTGATCTTATATCTTGCGTTTTTCGCAAGCTCGGCAATAACAGCTTCATCGCCCTGTGCTGCCTTTATATATGCAGCTGCATATGCGAATCGGTAATCGTCGCAAAGCTCGTTCCATGTCCAATAGTCACCGGTAGTCGGGAACTTGGCATTCCATTCAGCTTCGCCGAATTCTTCCCATTTTCCGTCATTGTAGTCCTTATCAGTAATAGCAACCGCCTCGGCATCGGTGTAGTCAAACTCAAGAAGCCAATGCAGGTCTTCCACACGCATAGCGGACATAGCAAGAGGGCTATGCTCAAAACCGTAATATGCAGCCAGCTGGTTGGCATAAGATACGTGACCGTAGTCATAACAGCCCATATCACCGTCATATCCTGGCAAGCCATAACCATTGGTCATAGAATCGCCGAGAGAAACGTACTTTTTCGCTTCGCTGACAGATCCGGACGCATTTACCGAAAGCATCGCACCGAACACGCTAAGCATCATACAAAATGATATGAACAGCGCGGTGCTTCTTTTTAAAATCGTTTTCATTTCAAATCTCCTTTTTAATTCGATGGTTTCTCAAAAGCTAATATTTTCTACGTCTTGCGTAAGGACGTCCGATACTGGGGATGAAAAATCAAATTACCCAGGACTTATAATCGAAGTCCTTGTAGGTCTTACCGATCGCACGGTAATCATTCTTACCCATGGGGGTGAGGGGCATTTCATCGACGGCAACTACTGCAACGGGCTTGCCGCGCTCTTCAACCTCGCGCTCGCACTGCTTGAAGATGTCGCTGCACTTTGCGCGCTTCTCTTCCTCGCTGAGCTCGCCCTCGAGCTGAACAACTACGAGAGGATACTGACCCTGGCTGTGGTCGAGGTCGTTTACGCCGACGACGCAGACGTTCTTAACATCGTCACGTGCGTCGATCAGTCCCTCGAGATTTACGGGGAAGACTTTATGGCCGTCAAAGCGGGTGATCATTCTCTTGATTCTGCCAACGATGAATACGAAACCGTCTTCATCCATATAGCCCCAGTCGCCCGAATGGATCCATACCTTGCCGTCCTCGTGGAGTCGCATTACGTTTGCAGTCTCCTCGGGAGCGTCGAAATAGCACTTCATCATGGAAGGACCGGTAACACAGACCTCGCCGATCTTACCGATCGGAACTTCCTTACCTGTCTCGGGATCGATGATCTCGATAGTGGTCGTAAGGCTGGGGATGCCAACGCTTCCCTGCTTATATATCCTGTTGACACAGAAGCAAGCTGCGGCAGAGAGCTCGGACATACCGTAGCCCTGTGCGAGAGGATACTTCATACCGTGCTTTTCGCGGAAGTCGTTGAGCTTCGCCTCAAGGCCTTCGTTCATCGAATCGCCGCCCGACGCAAGTGTGCGAAGGAAGGAAAGATCCATATTGGCAACTTCCTTGCTGCCGATAAGAAGTTCGATAAATACGGGGGTGGAAATAATGTGATTCGGGTGGAAATCACGGACGAGTTTGCCCAGCTGTTGCGGAACGAATTTAGGAATAGGAACCAATGTACATCTCATACAGAACGGCATATGCATACCGCAGACGAGTCCGTATGCCGAAAATACCGGGATAATGCCGAGATAGCGGTCATTATCTCTGTAATCAACATCGCAATAACGGAAGTTGAGTACAACAGCATTGACCGAGTCATTAGTAAGCACAACTCCCTTCGGGAATCCGGTGGTTCCGCCGGTGTATGTAATAGCTATGGAAGCATCGCCCTCATAAGGAGCCTCGACTGCCACTACGCCTTCACCGCGCTTAATGAATTCCTTCCATGTAATGACATCTTCGCCATATCCGATCTTGGTCTTTGTCGCCATCTTCATTGCGATCTTTTTGATGCAAGGAAGCGAAGCTGCGGCAGACTGCGTGATGATCAGATCCTGATCTATCAAATTTTTGATCTGCTCGACCTTGGGCCAGGCGATATCAAGGGTAACAAACACTTTTGAGCCAGAGTTGACGATCATTCTCTTGATGAACGAGATGTCCATTCTGGGGTCGATCATATTCGCCGTTGCGCCGATCTTGTTGAGCGCATAGATCGCTGCGATAGTTTCGGGAATCTGAACGGAAAGGAATGAAACGATGTCTCCGGGTCTTACTCCTGCAGCGCAGAAAGCCTGTGCAGTTGCTTCGATCCTGTCAACGAGTTCTCCGAAGGTGATGTCTTTGCCATAATAATGGATCGCGGGTTCATTATAACGGTCGCTGTTGATCTGCTTTAGGTAATTGTATGCGGTGCATTCGGGGAGGGTGGCGTTTTTAGCTTCCTCTGAATAATATTTCATCCAGATTTTGTCGCGATTGATGTAATCGTTCTTTCTTTCTGCCATTTTTCATTCTCTCTTTCAATTTTTTGGCTCATTCCGTCACTTGTTTATACAGTCTACACATAAAACATTATACCATCAAATCGGCAAATTGTCAACCTTATGGACAAATTTTTTTGAATAATATGTAAATAAGTAGCTGATTTTATCGATTATTCATATTATTGGGAATATTTACCCGAATTGTGTTTGCTTTTTCAGCACACTTCAGCTGTGTGATGTGCCATTTTTCTTCCTTTTAATATATATACAATATAATTACCGTGAGTTTTACATTTTTGAAAAAACTCATTGACAAACGCTATTTTTTATTGTATAATATTTATATCTATGAAAAATAGAAAATTTTTGGAGGTTTTCCCAATGAAACACATTTCCCGTATCATCATTGCGATCCTTGTCGTCGCTATGATGCTTCCTATGGCTCTCGCTTGTGCCGAGACAAAGCCCGGCGATGAGACCACGCAGGGTCCCGCTGAAACTCAGGCTCCTTCCGGCAACGATCCCGTCCAGACCACCGAGCCCGAGGACACACTTTTCGCTCCCTCTGACATCCCCGCTGACCTCAAATTTGAGGGCGAGACCATCAAGTTCCTCTACTGGGAGGACGTTGAGAACCCCGAGTTCTTCGTTGAAGATCAGAACGGCGAGGCTGTAAACGATGCCATCTACAATCGTAACGCAAAGATCGAAGAGCAGTTCGGCGTTACCCTCGAGTTTACCGGCACTCTCGGTAACTTCAACAATCAGAAGGCTTTCGTTAACCAGTGTATCAACAGCACCCAGTCCGGTGCCGATGCTCACGACTTCTTCTGCGGTTACTCGATGTCCGGTGCGACCCTTATGTGTGAGGGTATTGCTCAGGACCTTACCGACTACTCCATCATCGAGTTTGACAAGCCCTGGTGGCCCTCTTCCCTTACCTCGAAGGCTACCATCAAGGACGGTATCTACTTTGCTTCCGGTGACATCTCTACAAACTTCCTTTATATGATGTACCTCTGCGTATTCAACAAGGATATGTACACCGACGTTTACGGTGCAGAGCCCAAGGATCTTTACGAGTTTGTTGACAGCGGCGAATGGTGCCTTGACAAGTTCATTGAGCTTTCCACCGGAGTTTATGTTGACCAGGACAGCGACTCCGTTGCAAGCGCAGGCGACCGCTTCGGTTTCGTAACCCACAATATCCACTTCGACTCCTTCTACACCTCTGCTAACCTCTTCACCGTTGTTCCCAGCGAAGACGGCAACAGCATTAAGCTTTGCGACGACCTCTTCTCCGAGAAGACCCAGAACCTTCTGACCAAGATGTGCGAATTCCTGCACACCACCGGTGACTGCTACTTCGTAGATGATCAGAACATCTTTGCAAACGGCGGAGCTCTCTTCACCATTAACCGTGCACAGATCACCACCAAGAAGCTCGGCAGCACCGCATTCTCCTTCGGTATCCTTCCCGTTCCGAAGCACGATGCAGAGCAGAAAGAATATTACACCTGCATGGCATTCCCCTTCACCACCTACGTGCTCTCCACCGCTTCCACTCACTCCGAGGCAGCTGCAGCTACCCTCGAGCTTATGGCTTACCAGAGCTACCTCAACATCACTCCCGCACTCTTTGAGGAAGCTATGAAGCTGAGATACGCTGACCAGAGCTCCGACTCCTTCATGTTCGACCTTATCCGCGAGACCGTTGTCATCGACCTTGGCAGACTTCTTACCAATCGTCTTGATAACCTCTCCTACAGCCTCTTCCGTAGTGCTATGAACAACAATCAGGCAGGCTCTTGGTCCTCGACGAAGAACGCAAACACCAAGCTCTTCAACAGAAAGATCACAGATATCAACAAGGCTCTTGAAAACATCGGATAAATTATACTTATAAAAAGCAGGTCTTCGGACCTGCTTTTTGCTTTATTTTTCAAAAAGTGATTGACAAATTAATCATTATCATTTATAATGATTATACAATAAAAACACGGAGGTTCGCTATGAAACGTATAATCGCGGTAATCCTTACTCTCTCATTACTCATCCCCGCTGCCGTTTCCTGCGCGGAAACGCAAAATACCGAAGAAACCACAGCACCAGCCGTGACCGAAACACCCGAAGTATTAGAGGGTGCTGATACCACCAAGGCAGAAGAATTGGGATTTTACGATAACCCGGTCCCCGCACCCACCAGATTTGACGGAGAAGTGATCAAGTTCCTTTACTGGAGCGATGTTGAGAACCCCGAATTTTTCGTCGAAGAACAGAACGGCGAGGCAGTAAACGACGCCATCTATAACCGCAACGCCAAGATTGAGGAGCAGCTCGGCGTTACCCTCGAGTTCACAGGCACACCCGGTAACAATAAGAATCAAAAGGATTTCATCAACAAATGCATAAACAGCACGCAGTCGGGTGCCGATGCGCACGACTTCTTCTGCGGCTATTCAATGACAGGCGCGCCCCTTATGTGCGAGGGCATCGCGCAGGATCTCACTCAGTACGAGATCATCAACTTTGATAAACCCTGGTGGCCCGCATCGCTCATTTCCAAGGCAAGGATCAAGGATGGCATCTACTTCGCCTCTGGCGATATCTCGACAAACTTCCTTTATATGATGTATTGCTGTACCTTCAATAAGGATCTCTTCTCGAGCGTTCACGTTCAGGACTGCAAGGTACTTTACGATCTCGTCGACAACCAGCAGTGGACGATTGACAAGCTGATCGAGTATTCCACGGGAGTTTATCTCGATAGTGACGGTGACACAGTACTCGGCACGGGCGACAGAGTGGGCTTCTTCCTGTGCGGCGAGGTTCATTACGACGCTTTCTATACAGGATGCGATCTTTATACCGTTGTTCCCGCAAAGGACGGTTCGGTTCAGCTTTCGGATGACCTTTTCTCCGAAAAGACACAGAACGTGCTCGACAAGCTCTGTGCGTTTATGCACAGCTCGGGCGACGCTTATCTCTCGACCACTAATATTTTCACTACCAATCAAGCAATTTTCACCATTGACCGCGCTCAGATCACAACCAAGAAGCTGACAAGCGCCGCCTTCACTTACGGTATGCTTCCTGTTCCCAAGTACAACGCAGAACAGGAGGATTACTACACCTGCATGGCGTTCCCCTTCACAACCTACGTGCTCTCGAGCGCATCCACCCACTCCGAAGCGGCAGCCGCAACTCTTGAGCTGATGGCATACCACAGCTACTCGTCAATCACTCCCGCACTGTTTGAGGAAGCTATGAAGATCAGATACGCAGACGCAAGCGAGGATTCGCGCATGTTTGACATCATTCGCGAGTCGGTAGTCATAGACCTTGGCAGACTTCTTACCACCAAGCTTGATAATCTCTCCTACAGCCTCTTCCGCAATGCACTGGCAAAGAATCAGGCGGGCTCGTGGTCTTCAATGAAGACTGCCAACTCCAAGATCTTCAACAGAAAGCTCGGCGATATCAACAAAGAACTTGAAAAGCTTGGATAAATAATACTTAAAAAGCAGCCTTCGGGCTGCTTTTTGCTTTATTTTTCAAAAAGTGATTGACAAATGCTTCATTTTAGTTTATAATAATTAGGTATATCAAAATCTAAATTTCGCAAAGGATACAGAAAAAATGACACTTTATGAAGAACTTATCGCGCGCGGTCTTGTAGCTCAGGTTACCGACGAGGCGCACATCAGCGATATGATCAACAACGGTAAGGCAACCTTCTACATCGGCTTTGACCCTACCGCTGACTCCCTGCACGTTGGTCACTTTATGGCTCTCTGCCTTATGAAGAGACTGCAGATGGCAGGCAACAAGCCCGTCGTTCTCATCGGCGGCGGAACCGCAATGATCGGCGACCCCTCGGGCCGTACCGATATGCGTTCGATGATGACACGCGAGACGATCCAGCACAACTGCGACTGCTTCAAGAAGCAGATGGAGAGATTCATCGAATTCGGCGAGGGCAAGGCAATTATGGTCAACAACGCAGATTGGCTGCTTGACCTCAACTACGTTGAAGTCCTCCGCGAGGTCGGCGCGTGCTTCTCTGTTAACAATATGCTCCGCGCAGAGTGCTACAAGCAGAGAATGGAAAAGGGACTTTCCTTCCTTGAATTCAACTATATGATCATGCAGTCCTACGACTTCTACTATCTCTACCAGAAGTACGGCTGCAATATGCAGTTCGGCGGCAACGACCAGTGGTCGAATATGCTCGGCGGTACAGAGCTTATCAGACGTAAGCTCGGCAAGGACGCTCACGCAATGACCATCACCCTTCTCCTCAACTCCGAGGGCAAGAAGATGGGCAAGACCGCATCGGGCGCAGTATGGCTCGATCCCAACAAGACCACTCCCTACGATTTCTATCAGTATTGGAGAAACGTTGAGGACGCAGACGTTCTCAAGTGCATCCGTATGCTCACCTTCCTGCCTATGGAGCAGATCGAAGCTATGGACAGCTGGGAAGGCAGCCAGCTCAACACCGCGAAGGAGATCCTCGCTTACGAGCTTACCAAGCTTGTTCACGGCGAAGAGGAAGCAAACAAGGCACAGGCGAGCGCAAAGGCGCTCTTCGGCGCAGGCGCAGATGCTGATATTCCCACCGCCGATATTGCAGAGTCAGACCTTATCGACGGCGCGATCGACATTCTCACCATCCTCGTCAAGGCAGGTCTTGTACCCTCGAAGTCCGAGGCACGCAGAGCCGTTGACCAGGGTGGCGTAACCGTTGAAGGCGAGAAGGTTACCGACATTAAGGCAACCTACACCGCAGACACCCTCAAGAACGGCATTGTTGTCCGCAGAGGCAAGAAGGCGTTCAAGAAGGTAGTTCTGAACTAAATAAGCACAAAAACGGCAGTTCGGTTGACGGACTGCCGATTTTTAAGTGGAAAGTGAAAAGTGGGAAGTGAAAAGTTATGGTGAATTTTCTCGCTTCGCTCGAAAATTTTCATATTAATTAAAGTCAACAGCAGCGGGAAGTTTTTTGAAGAGTCTTAAGGAACTTTTTCGAAAAAAAGTTCCTTAAGTCGCGCTCCGCAGAGCGCGAAACCTTCCTTGTGCTTCGGAATGGCGACGCCCCGTCGACATTCCGGAAGGAGTAAAACCTCCCCTTGCGGGAGGTTTTCGCTCCTTCACCCCGCGCGCAGAGCGCGCAATACTGCGTAAAATACACTTATAATAAAGTGAATTAGTAAAAGCTCCCCGATGGGGAGCTTTTACTAATTCCAAACAGCCGGCAGGGGCGCCGTCTGTTTGAAGCGCAATGGGGAATTCCGCCCTCTGCGGAGGGCGGCAAGGGCTACGCGCCCTTGACGGCGCCACCTTTTGAAAAAGGTGGACGAAAACTTTCCGGCTTTTTTAGAGATTGCGGATGTAATCCGCGAAAACGTCAGCCATGTGTTTGCAAGCCTTTTCCGACATATGTGTGCCGTCGGGCATACTTTCGGGGTTGAAGGGGTCGAGAGCGGGGTCGTCGTAGAAGTTGATCGGCTCGATGCCCTCGCTGCGGCTGACTGCCATAAACGCGTTATGGAAATCTATATGCTTCAGTTCATCCTCACGTAGCTGCGGCTCTTTTCTCTTTCTCATCGAAGATGAAATTATCAACTTCGACTCGGGGAAATCGCGCTTTATCAAGCGGATGACCGAGCGGAGAGCGCCGCAATATGTGCTCGGATCGGTCGAATCAAGCTCACCGAGGGGTATGCAATGGTTGCAGTCGTTGCCGCCGCCCTGGACGATGATGACGTCCGCGCCGTGCTCCATTTTCGGCGTGCGCTCAAAATAGGAGTCCTCTCTGCCCTCCTGCTTCGCGATGTTCGTGCCGCTCTTACCGTAATTTCTCGTAGTACAACGCAAGCGCAGACCGAGCAGGACGGGATAGTTGATCTCTTTCGTCTTGATACCCTCGTTGTCGATCAGTATCTGCGTATTCGACGCGCCGAGGCAGTTTATGATGATATTTTCAGCGTTCATTTAAGAATAATTCCTTGTTTTTTCTTAAAGTATAGCACAATACCGAGGTTTTGTCAATATAATTTCTATCCGATATCATTCAAAAAAGCTACCGCATCATTCGATGCGGCAACTTTTTTATAAATTGTTATTAGCCCTTAACGAGTTCCTTGATTACAGCGTTCTTGAGCTGGGGACCGTTGTAGTTGGAAATAATGCTGATAACGGTGATGGTATCGCCGACAGCGGGCTTGTTAGCCATAGCGTCGAAGCGAGCGCCGGTAGCATCGTAAAGACCGTAGATGTAGAGAGTGTTGCCCTCGGAATCCTTGATGTAAAGGTTGCCATAGGTCTCGTTCTTGATCTCGGTGATAACACCGGTAACAATGTACTTTTCCTCGGTAGCTGCACCGTGAGCAACCTTCTCACCGATTGCGATAGCATCCTTGATGGAGGTAACAGTGGTGGGCTCTGCGGGAGTTGCGGGAGCATCGGTACCTGCGGTTACTGCATCAAGAGTGCAACCTGCATCGAACTCGATGGTGCCCTTGTAGTTCTTGAGAGTACCGGTAACGGTGATCTTGTCGCCGACCTTGAGGTCCTTTGCGCCGTCGCCCTTGAGGCGGTAGCACTGGATGAGCTTATCGGTGAGCTCGCCGACCTGGATGGTAACGGTGATGTTGCCGTACTGCTCGCTGTACGCGGTGTCAACCTTGGTGATAACGCCGGTGAGGGTGTATGTGCCGTCAAGAGCCTTGCCGTCCTCGAGCTTGTATGCGTTCTCAACGATGGTCTCGGGAGCGATCACTTCGCCCATACCAACGAGGATACAGCCTGCGTCGAACTCGATGGTGCCCTTGTAGTTCTTGAGCTTACCTTCAACGGTGATAGCGTCGCCGACCTTGAGGTCCTTCGCGCCGTCGCCCTTGAGGCGGTAGCACATGATGAGCTTGTCTGCCTTGTCGCCGATCTGGATGGTTACGGTAATGTTGTTGTACTGATCGCTCCAAGCGGTGTCGATGGTGGTGATAACACCGTAGAGGCGGTAGGTGCCGTCGAGTGCGGTGCCGTCAGCGAGACCGTATGCCATATCAACGATATCAGCATAGCTCTTTGCGCCTGCATAAAGCTTGACCTCGATGGTCTTGGTTGCAGTCTCCTTGCCGCAGGTGAGGGTAGCGGTGAGCTTAACTACCGAGTCAGCCTTGGGGAGGGTTACAACGAGCTTGTCGCCGGTAACGACTGCTGCTGCGTTGTCGGACTTCCAGGTGATCTTAACGTCGGAGTAGTTTGCGCCTGCCTGAAGGAGTGCATACTCGCCGTTGTTAGCGATGGAGGACTGGAAGGTGAGGTTTTCAGCCTCGGTAGCGACCTTCTCTGCATCGGTCTTCTCTACCTTCTTGAAGTTTGCAAGAGCGTTTGCATCTGCGGGGATGAGGTAGAAGTTGCCGTTGTAGAGCTGGATGATACCGGTGATATCAGCGGTGTTGCCGAAGTTTTCGGTGTGAGCTGCCTTGAACGCGGTGATCTCGTCCTTGGTGATACAGTTGTTGGAGGAGGAGATACGGATGTAAGCTTCCTTATCGGCAAGCTTGAACTTGTAGTAGCCGCTTCCCTCTTCCTGACCGGTGATCTCAACGCCCTTGAGGGTTACGAGCATCGACTGCTTGCCGGTGAGAGCCTCGACTGCAAGATCAGCTGCGCTCTTGTAGGTCTCGGTGTAGTCAATGGGAGCAACTGCGGTGATCTCGGAATTGGAGATCTCAACAGATGCGTTTACGATCTCGTAAAGACCGTTGTAGGTATCCTTAACGCCGGTGACGATAACGGACATACCAACCTTAAGGCCAAGATCAGCCTCGGGATCCTTGCCGTCAGCAAAGCCGTAAACGTAGTAGCCGCCTTCGCCCTTGACGTCCTGGATATACATTCCGTTGCCGGAAGATCCGTTGGTCTTGGAGAAGATACCGCTGATAACGCCGCTTACTACAAGCGAGGTATCATCTGCAGCTGCTGCATACTCTGCATAGGACATAACAGCATAGGGAGGAACCTTGTGGTTAAAGGAAGCGGAAACGCTGTTGCCAAAACTATCGGTGATAGTTGCGGTAAGAGTGTAAGCTACCTCTGCGGTTGCCTTTTCGGGAACGTCAACGGTAACGGTGATGCCGTCTGCATTCTCAACGATATTGACGGGATCTGTGCCTGCGGTCACGTTAGCGGTCCAAACGACCTTGTACTGAACGCCGTCGATAGCAACGACAGAAACACGGGTGAAGTCAGCTGCGGTAACCTCAGCTTCCTTCTTATACATTGCCTTGATGTAATCGATTGCATCATCAACAGGGTTACTCAACACATCAGTGCTATCGCCTTCATTACCTGTGCAGGCAACGAAAGAGGTGCAAAGGAGGGTGAGCATGAGAAGAATTGCTAAAAACTTTTTCATAATAGCTCCTATTCTTTTTTCTTTTAATTAGTTAACAAATGTAATGTCATTAGCGGAGAAGATCTTGAGCTGATATACTCCGTTGAATACGTCAACCACGCCGCGCGCGTTGATCTTGCTTCCGACGGGGAAAGCATCTGCGGTGATGGTCTTGCCCTCGGAATCCTTGAGGACCACGGTGCGGAGAACGATCTCGGTGCCGTCCTCTGCCTCGCAGGTGAGAGAAAGAGCGCCGAAGTTCGAGCTGTCCTCATTCTGCGTGGTATAAACGCTCTTGATCGTAAGATTCTTGAGCGAAGCCGAGCCGTGCATGGTAAGGAATCCGCGGTCGAAGGTTTTTTCAACGATGCTTTCGTTTTCGCCTTCAACGACCGTAATATTGAGAGTGACCTTCTCGGTCAGAAGCTCCTTGGCTCCGACCTCAGTGTAAGCACCCTCGTGACCCTTGCTGATGAGCTTGATGTTCGACTCATCATCGGGGCGCATCGCGTTGTACTTGATGTCCGAGATCTGGTATGTTCCGCCGGTCTCATAATGCTGTACCGAGCCGACAACAAGGATCCTGTTACCGACGGTCAGTATCTCCTGGCCGAAATAGTCAAGATTGAAGCCGTAGTATACCTGAATGCCGAAGTAAAGTCCGGTCTCCTCGTCGTATTCCTCAACATAAGCGGTGTTGCCCGAATTTCTTACGACAACGCCCTCGAAGCCGACTGTCTTATCCCTGTAGGATTCGATATTGGTCTTGAGCTCCTTGAGCGTGATCGGCATAGCCGCGCCGTAATAGAAATCGGGGTCCTTTTCCTTGGAGAACACGTGAAGCTTGTGGGTTACCGACTGGTTGAGAATGGTGACGCAAAGATTTGCGTAGCTGAGCTCGGAGGAGCTCGACGATACTGCAAGACCTTCCTGAAGGATTTCAAGGTTGAGGCAGCGGTAATCGGTCATTTCCGCGTTTTTGTACCATACCCAAACGAGGTATCTGTCGCCCGTAGAGTCGGGGTTCCAGCCCGCGTTGTCGGACTCGATAATGATCGAGGTAGCTCCCGAAAGAGCCGCCTTTGTGTAATTCGAGGCTTTCTTGCCCCAGGGCTCGATCTGACCCGTGGATTCGGGAGTGTTGATGCCGAGGTATCTCGCCTTGAGAACACCCGTGGGAATTATCGAAGTGGGAACGTTAAAATGAGTGGTATCACCGTCAACGAAGGTCTTGACGGTGGCTTCGGTATAAGCTCTTCCTGAATTCGGGTTAAACTTGAGAGTAGCAACGTGGTCAACAAGCTCACCGAGCTCGGCCGCACCCTCTGTCGTTACTTCCCCCTCTCCGCTCTCGCAGGCAACGAAAATACCTGCAAGAAGCGCGAGAGCGAGAAGAAGAACCAAAAGTTTCTTCATTCTTTTATAAGTTAGTCAGCTGCATATTCGCACTCGGCAACTGCTTTTTCAAAGAGCTTCTTGATAGTTGCGTCGATGTCTGCATCGGTGCTGACGAGTGCATCCTGCATAAGAGTACCAACCTGGTCACGAGCCTCGGAGGAGCCGTTGAACGCGGGGGATACGAAATATGCATCGCTCTGAGCAAGAGCAAGCTTAACGCTCATTGCGGTGAGGTTGGTGTAGCCGTTAGCGGCGTCAAGCCACTGCTGGTATACGGGGTTCGACTGAACCGACTTGATGACGGGAGCATAGCCCGATGCCATCGAGAAGGAAGCCTGGAATTCAACATTGGTGGTAAGGAACTTGACGAAGAGCCAGGATGCTACAACTTCCTGAGGATTGGTATCCTTGAAGATGCAGACGGAGGGACCCTGAGAAATTACCTTGGGAGCTGCGGGATTTACCTGGGGAGGAGTTGCCATTGCGGTCTCGAAGAGGGGATTGCCGTCAACCTGGGGAGGCTGCTGATAGCTTGCGCCACCGGTGGAACCGATAACCATATAGCACTTCTGACCCTCGGTTGCGGTGAACAGACCGGAGGTGTAGGAGCCGTAGATCTCCTCGGTGGTTACATAGCCCTTCTGGTACCACTCACGGAAAGTCTTGACAAATCCGCGGTTGGTCTCGTTGTCGAAGAGGAAGTGCTCGTCCTCGTTGAGGCTGGTGTAATCGGAGCCATACTGCTCGCACATGGTGATGAACCAGTTAGCCTCGGAGTCATAGCCGAGAGGTACGCAATCGGGGTCGATAGCCTTGATCTGCTCGCAAAGCTTGCCCATCTCTTCCCAAGTGGTAGGAAGGCTGAGACCGTTCTTCTCAAAGAAGGTCTTGTTATAGTAGAGAGCCTCGGTGGACTTGGACATGGGGAGGGTATACATGGTGCCTGCCTCGTCGAATGCTGCGCCTTCCTGGTAGTAGCCGGGGATGAAGTCCGCGATCTGCTCTGCGGTGAAGCCGAGAACGCTCTCGGTGCCGGTAGCGTCGGTTACGGGAATGGTGCTTTCGATAAAGCTGTCAAGCGGAACTACTGCCTTTGCAACGTTGTAAAGAGCAACGTGGTCGGGGTAGCAGTATGCGATGTTGGGCTGGTTGCCCGCGGTGAGGGCGGTCTTGATCTGGTCACGAACGCCGTCATAGTTACCCATTGAGGAATGCTCAACGGTGATGTTGGGGTAGAGCTTATTGAACTCGGGGATGTAGGTGTTAAGAACATCCTGAAGCTTCTGACCCATGGAGTGATAGAAGGTGATCGTTACGGCACTTCCGTCGTAGCCCTCTGCGGGAACTTCGTAAGCCACCTTGCCGGTGTTGCCCTCTCCTGCACCCTCGCCACCGTTACAGCTTACCATTGCGGTTGCGATGAAGATCATGGAGAGAACGAGAAGAAGCGAAATGATTCTCTTTTTCATTTTCTGAGATCCTTTCAAATTGTAATATATTTTGTTAAGCAGATGTTGGCGTATCTGCATTTAACCCTTGATACCGCTTCTCGAAACGCCCTTCATAATGTACTTACGAAGGAAGATGAATACGAGGAAGAGGGGGATCGAAACGACGGTGACCGCCGCCATCTGAACGGGGATGTTAGCCTGTCCCGACATATCGGTGAAGGCATCGCGAAGACCGTTTGTGATGAGTCGGTAATCGTCTGTCGAGGTAACGAGACGGGGCCATACGTAGGAGTTCCACGCGCCCATCATCTTGAGGATTGTGATAGAAATGAGGTTCGGGAGCGACAGCGGGATCATAACCTTCCAAAGATACTTGAGGTCGGTCGTGCCGTCAACCTTTGCGGCAAGATAGAGCTCATTGGGTATCTGCAGGAAATTCTGACGGAGCAGATAGATATAGAAAACGCTGACGAGGAAGGGCACGATGAGTACCGTATAGGAATCGAGCCATCCGAACTTGGTAACGGTTACGTAGTTGGTGATCGTGAAGAGCTCGCCGGGGATCATCATTGTTGCAAGCAGAGCCGCAAAGAGCGCGTTTTTGCCCTTGAACTCAAGCCTTGCAAACGCAAATGCCGAAAGGACGGTGATGACGAGCGAGAGGATAGTCGAAACGACACCGACATATACGGTGTTCATAAAGAGCTTGCCGAGGTTTGCCGCCGTGAATGCCTCAATGTAGTTGCCCCACATGATCTCCTGCGGGAAGAGGGTGGGAATGGGCAGGCGGTATTCGACCGTGCTCTTGAGAGAGGAGATTATCATCCAATAGAAGGGGAAAACGATGATAAGCGCCATTGTGCAGAGGAATGCATAAAGAAGGAACTGAACGATGACCTTTGTGATCTTCTGGGTCACGGTAACCTTCTGCATATCCTTTTCATGCATTGTGGTCATAATCTTTTTATCAGCCATATCGCACCTCCATCAATAATGAGTCTTCTTTTTGCTGACGTACATATTTATCATCGTAACGACGAATATGATCGCAAAAAGAATGAGTGCGGCAGCCGAAGCGCGGCCTTCCTGATTTCCGAGGGCGTCATAGATATAGCCGACCATGGTGTTCAGCGACTCACCGCCGACAGCCTGCATATCGTCGCCGAAGATACCGACTATGCTCGAATATTCCTTGAATCCGCCGATAAAGCCGGTGATAACGACGTAGGCGATCATAGGGGAAAGGAGCGGAACGGTGATCTTGGTGAACACGCGCAGACGGGGAGTGGAGTCGATCTTCGCGGCGTCATAATACTGCTTGTTTACACTCTGCAGACCGCCGAGAAGGATGAGTATTTTGAAGGGGAGCGCATTCCATACGATATAGATAACGAGAACGGCAATGTTCTGCCAATATCCCGATCCAGCGTTGATCCAGTTGATGGGATCAGCACCGAAAACGCCGAGGATGTTGTTTATGATACCGAATGAGGGATTGTTGGTTCCGAAGCCGACGATGTTGAACATAGCCTCGAATACCATTCCGATAGCGATCGAGTTGGTTACGTAGGGGAGGAAGAAGATGGTCTGCAGGAATCTCTGAAAAGGCTTGATAGCGTTCAGACATACCGCGATCACAAGGGCGAGGATTGTGGAGATCGGCACCGTGAGGACGGTCAGGAGCATAGTATTCTTCAGACAATCGATGAAGCCCTGATACTTGATGACCTTTTCAAAATTCTTGATACCGAATTCATTTCCAAGCGTTCCGCCAAGCTCCTTCATGATGCTGTAATCTTCCCAGAATGCCATACGAAGGGTGTTGATTATCGGCCAGACGGTGAAGACGAGCAGAAGAGCAACTGCGGGAGCAAGGTATATCCAAGCCTTCCATTCCTCAAATCTGATCTTTTGAAGGAATTTTTTCATATCGGTCTACCTCAGATGCCGGTTTCGGGTGCGGTCTGGCCGCCGAAATAGATTCTTTCCTCAGTTTCGGAATCAAAAATGAATACCTTGTGGGGTTTGAGATCGAACTTGACGTTCTGCGCGGTCGCGGAGATCTTGTAATCCGCGTCAACGATGGAGCGGATGGTGGGAGTGAGCATAGCCTCATTCTTCGAAACGATGCTTACGTCGCGTCCCATTACCTCGATGGAGGAAAGCTCGCAGGTCATTGCGCCGTTTTCCGCGGGGATGAAGCCCTCGGGTCTGATTGCGGCGAAAACCTCGCGATCGGTAGCGCCGGGAACGTCGAGAACAGCCTCGCCGTTTATTACGAGCTTACCATTTGCAACCTGTGCCTTGAAAACGTTGATGGGGGGAGTTCCGAGGAACTTTGCAACAAAGAGATTTACGGGGTTGTCATAAACAGTCTGCGGCTTGCCGATCTGCTGAACAACGCCGAGCTTCATAACAACGATGACGTCGGAGATGGACATAGCCTCCTCCTGGTCATGGGTAACGAAGATGGTGGTGATACCGGTTTCGCGCTGAATGCGGCGGATCTCTTCTCTTGTCTGCAGACGGAGACGCGCATCAAGGTTGGAAAGAGGCTCATCAAGTAGAAGAACGCGGGGCATCTTTACGAGTGCGCGCGCGATAGCAACTCTCTGCTGCTGACCGCCCGAAAGCTCGCTCGGCTTGCGGTCCATAAGATTGTCGATCTGAACAAGTCTTGCCGCCTCGAAAGCGCGTTCGAGCATCGTGTTCTTGTCAAGCTTATCTGCGCCCTTCAGGTTCTGGAGGGGGAAGAGGATATTCTGCTTGACAGTCATGTGGGGATAGAGCGCATAGTTCTGGAATACCAGGCCGACACCTCTGTTTTCGGGAGAAAGCGCGGTCACGTCGTCCTCACCAAAGAAGATCTGTCCGCCCGTGGGCTTCTGAAGTCCGCTGATCATATAAAGAGTGGTACTCTTTCCGCAGCCGGAAGGACCGAGAAGACCGACAAGCTTACCGTCGGGGATGGTGAAGGTGAGATCGCTTACGGCAACGACCTCTTCGTTTGATTTCTTGTTTCGACTCGGGAAAACCTTAGTCAGATTCTGCAAAACGATTTTCATGATCTTGTAGCATCCTTTTTATTTGCAAATTTAGATTTACGGGATATATTTCTCACGCGCGGCGTTTTCCGCGTGGAGTTTATTCTTGTAAGCGAGCAGATCCGCCTCGCTTTCAAAAATCATTTGGGAGTTAAGGTCGATGGCAACCGTTGCCGCCATCATATCGTGGATAGCCGAATTCGTTCTCGACGTTGCGACGAGAGCTACCTGAAGTATCGCCATTCCCGCAAGAACGACGGTGCCCGTCATTCCGAGATTGCCGAAGATTATCAGTATCAAAATATACGCGGGAAGAATGGTCTCAACAGTACACTTTCCGAGAACTGTGCGCACAAAAAGCGCAAGGGTGGATACTTTTACGCAATCCTGTCTGACAAGACCGATTCCAAACACCTTCTTGCCGACTGTCTGCCCGTTTTTCAGTAGGATCGGAACAACAAACTCAAGGAGAAGATATGCGGCGAGTATCGAAACCGAGGTTATGATCAGCGCAAGATTGACCGTCATATTGTAAGCCTCGATAGCTTCCTCGTTCTCGTTCATAACGCGGTTTACTTCCTCGTAAACCTTCTGCTCTTCCCTTGTGAGCGCGGCATATTCCTCGGCGGTGATGTCAAGGTCGATGCCGTATTCTGCCTCGTATTCGTGATAGATGCGGTCAAGAGTTTCCGAATAGCTGTCGTAATCAAGTATAGCCGAAAGCGCGAAAGCAACGCCCGTGATGACGATCGTCAGCAGTATCAGATCGAGAATCCAGGCGGAAACGCGCTTGAGTATATTAGCCTTTTGCAGATCGCAGATCATTTTTAGCCTCAAACAAATTATAATAGCCGTACAAAGCCATTGTATATTATAATATATTTAACTACAAAAATCAACAGTTTTCACACATTATTAAAAATTAATATTTTTTATGTTTTTTTCTTACCAGGTTGAAAACAAAGAAAAAATGTGATATAATGTAAGAAAAACTTTGTGAGGCAGAAAAAATGTCCGAATTCATTTACAAGAATAATATACCCGACACGCTTGAAAGTGACGTTGTCGTTGTCGGCGGAGGTCCCGCCGGACTTTGTGCGGCTGTTGCCGCGGCAAGAGGAGGCGCAAAAGTCCTCCTTGTCGAAAAGAACGCCTTTTGCGGCGGTATGGCGACTGCGGGAATGGTTGCTCCCTTCATGACCTGCTATGACAGCGGCGGCGACAAGATGCTCATCCGCGGTCTTTTTGAGGAGCTTGTTGAGAGACTCATCGCAGTCGGCGGCGCGATCCATCCCGGGAAGGTCGAGTCCAAGACCGCATTCACCTCCTACATAGACAAGGGACACGTCCACGTCACCCCCTTCAAGGCAGAGGCGCTCAAGATCGTAGCCGATGAAATGCTCGCCGAAGCGGGCGTAAAGATCCTTTATCACACCCAGCTCGTTGACGCAGAGACCGAGGGCGACCGCGTCACCCGCATCATCGTTGCAATGAAGGAGGGACTTGCCTCCATCCGCGCAAAGGCATTCATCGACTGCTCGGGCGACGGCGACCTTGCGGCAAAGGCAGGCGCGGCTTACACAGTCGGCAACAAGGAAGGCAAGATGCAGCCCGCAACGATGTTCTTCACCGTCGGCGACGTCGACGTTTCAAAGGTCGATGCCGACATCGCAGAAAACTGGGGCAATTTCTACCGCAAGGACGGTATCAACTACCGTTCCCTGCACTGGTGGGTCGCAAAGGCGAAGGAAAACGGCGACTGGCCGCTTGACCGCGTTTCGATCGGTCTTTTCCGCGGCGTTGAGGAGGATGAATTCAGCATCAACACCTCGCGCGTTATGAACATCGACGGAACTAAATCCGAAAGCCTCACCGAGGGTGAGATAGCGGGTCGTCAGCAGGTCCGCATCATCTTCAACTTCCTCAAAAAATACATTCCCGGCTTTGAAAATTCGCGCCTCATCCTCTCGGGCTCGACTCTCGGCATCCGCGAGACCCGCCATATCGAGGGTATGAAGACTCTCACGGTCGATCAGATCTTAAACTGCGAGGTCCCCGAGGATTCGATTATGCTCGCGGCAAACTCTGTCGACGTTCACGGCAAATACGGCCCCAAGAGCAACGAATACATCACCATTCCCGAGGGCAAGTGCTACGGCATTCCTTACGGCACCATGATCCCGCCCACATTCTCGAATCTTGCAGTTGCGGGCAGATCGATCTCCGCCGACTGCGAGGCTGCGGGTGCTATCCGCGTTATGCCTCCCTGCATGGGAATCGGTCAGGCTGCGGGAACCGCAGTTGCAATGTCCGTTCTTGAGGGCACCGATCTCCGAATGCTTGACGTGACCGCTCTCCGCGAAAAGCTCCGCGCGGCAAACGTTATGCTTGAGGCGTAAGACCGATATGAGCAATAAGAAAAGACGCTCCTGCCTTGCGGCGTTCGTTTCCTTCCTTCTGGCGATCATACTTACCGCAGCACTTATCGCGGCAATTCCGATAACATTTTTGAATCTGTTTCTGACCGATCACAACATCGACGTTCTTGTTGACCACACGATCTCAAGTATAGAGCTTGACAAGATCGAGTTTTCCACCGAGGAAGGTGATAAAACGGTTGCGGACGTGATTCTTGACATAACCGACGAGGTTGAGGGCTTGAACTATATCACCGAGGAGCAGATAAACGACGTTCTCCTTAACGATTTTGTCAAGGGATTTGTAAGCGATACACTCAGGCAGTACGGCATGTCGATCAATTCGCTCGGATGGACACCCGAGCGGATATACGGCTTCATCGAAGGCAACCAGGAAACCATCGAGCAGCTCGCACGCGAGGCGGGATACGAAGGTGAGCTTCCTGTAATAGAGGAAAAGAAAGAAATTATAATCGAAAACATCGAGGAAAAGATCGGTGAAGATGGCATTTCCGCTACCGCGCTTCTAGGCGATTCGGGCGAAGCAGAGGAGTTTACGCGATATCTTGAAACCGCGCAAAAGCTATTCTCGCAAGATGCCCTCTTCTTCGTATGGGGAATCACCGCTTTTGTTGCGCTTTTGATATTCTTCGTAAACCTCGGCTACTTCGGCAGCTTTTGCCGCGCTTGCGGATTCCCCGCATTTTTGATCGGCGGGATCTTCTTCCTTGCGGGACTCGGAATCGCACCACTTTTGTCGGTTTTGGATATTCAGATGCCAATAATAGCCTCCGCTGTCGAGTTCGCTGCTGGCTTTGTCGGCGCTCTGCTTATGGATATATCCGTCATAGTCCTCGGTATAGGACTCGCACTTATCGTCATCTCATTCATCTCCGATGCCATCGCGCGCAGGAGAGAAAACTAAAAAGCAAAGGAACCGATCGGCGATCGGTTCCTTATTATTTTCCAAATCCTTGAGCGTCAATGTCATTTGAGCCCGGGCGGTTTGCCGCGAGCCAGGCTTCGAAGAGCTTTTCAAATTCGGCGGACGAAGTGCCCTTGCCCGCATTTTTCAGTATCTGTGCGGTGTATTTGCACACGTTGCCGTTGTTGTAGAATATGCTGTTCACCTGCTCGCCGTCAAGGGTGTAGGTCAGGTTGCCCGCATTGAAGCGGTCCTTCACCTGCGAATCGTCGCCGCAGACGGATTCGTCGGTCTCTGCCATAACGAAGAGTATCGGAACGCCCGTGTCGAGTCCGCTGTAGGTTGACGAGGGCAGACCGCAAACGGTGATGTCCACGCCGAGATATGCAAGATTCTCCGCCGCTGTGCCGTAGGGCACCATTCCGATAAGCTTGCCTGTCGAATCCTTCGCGTGGAAAGCGCAAATTGCGGCATCGACCAGCTTGTCGTAGGAGTATTTCGTTTCTTTAATACCGTCACCCTCGACCTCAACGTGCTTGACGGTGTATCTGTTGTTCCATTCATCACTCGCGCCGATGACCTCGCGGGGATGACCCTTGAGGATGATATCGCTATCCGCACCGTAGAGCGAATAAATAAACTTAAATGTGAAGATATAGTCAAGATAAAGGTCAAAGCACTCCGCCTTTATCCGCGCGATGACATCTGCGGGAGCGGAAGGATAATTCGATGCGTCATTAATGACGGAAAGCAAGATCGCGTAATCCGATTCGCTTCCGAAAAGGAGCGGTGTCTTGTATTTTTCATCGAGCTCGGCATAGCTTTCGGGGATGCTTCCGCTCTCACCGATACCGCCTATGCCGTATTTTTCATCCGATGCGAATTTCGGATAATAACCGTGGCGCGCACCGATGAAGACGAGCTTTTCGGCAGGTGCGGCTTCTCCCGCACGGGTAGTGCGTGTCAGAGCGGCATAGGTATTATCGTAATAATCGCCGTACATCAAAGTCAGATAATCGGCTTTCTGCTCGTCGGTCAGCTCGTTGATCTTCTCGGCGATGGTCATATAGCGGAGATTTGCCGAAAATTCGGTCGAATTTGCCGAGTTACCAACGCCGAAGATGGGCGCAAGCTCGGTATCGCGAAGAATGCCCGCGACGTTTTCGCCATCCTGAATCCAATAGGTGAAATTGGGCAGGACCGAGAGCGCGAATGCGGTGGGGAGGCTGTATTTCAGCAGCTCATCCGAGTTTTTGTTGTCGCGCTTCGACATTACGGTGTTGAACGCGGGGCCGACCTCGTTGAGAAGCGACAGGAACTTGTCAAGCGGAGATCCTTTTTCGTCAAAGAAATACTCGCGCAGGGTCTTATACGCTCCCGTTCCGTCCTCGCACATGATTATGTGGAAGTCCTCGACTGGAATATCTGCATTTGCAACTACCGCGGCGGCGCGCAGAGCTGTTGCGTCCTGGGCGTAGATATAGAAAAAGCTGTTTTCTTCAGCCTCGCGGAGCTCCTTTACCTTATCGACCATGGCACCAAATTCGTCAGAAGTGAATCCGTTGCTTTCGTTGCTTTCGGGATCAAAGCCCGCGTTGTGGAAATTCTCGATCTTTTCGATACCGTTGTAAGTCTTGCCCCTCTCGATGATGGCGTAGGTTTCGTAGCCGCTGCCGATGGAATCAAGCGCGGCAAGCACGGGCGGGACGGTGGCAAGGGCGAAGATGACGTTATATACCTTCGCATCGGGCGCGGGAGCGGTGACGACTCCCTTCTCTGCCTCGGGCTGATAGCTTTCCTCGGAAAGCTGGGAGAGTGTGTTTTCGATGATCTCGTTTTCGTTGATTATATCTTTATCGCCGTCATTTCTGCAGGCAAAGAGGATCGGAACGATCGTTGTCAGCGCAAGCAAAAGTGCGGCGATCTTTACTGTTAGTTTCATAATTCTCCTGTAATTTGCGATTAAATTTGCGAACCGAGATAGTATACCACAAAGCAGGTGTGCGGTCAACACTTTTGCCTCAAAGTTTTAGAATAAGGTCAAAATTGGTTAAAAATTGTCTAAAAATCCTTAAAAATGTTGGATTTTTTCGGTACGCAAATGGGAATATACCGCTCAAAAATTTTTATTGACATATATATACTATTATGATATAATAAAAGTGTAGTAATGTAAAGGAGGCTTCGCCGATGATCAAAAAAATAATTACCATTTTCCTCGCGTTCATTTTTCTGTTTTCCGCCCTGACCTCCTGCAGTGATATTCCGAGTGAGGACAGCACACCCGAAACATCCGCTCCCGTGCCGGAAGAAACAAAAGAGAATATCGAAGAACCCGTTTTGAAATCGTTGTGCGCTAAAACTTTAGGTTCTATTTATGGCGGATATGTCAAGTTGATTCCCGAAGAAGGTTCAAAAGAAGCTGAAAAGTGGGAAATTTTGCAAGCAGGCAGCTTTATTGACGGCAGTCTCTGTCCCATTCTTTATGGCGGAGAAAGAGTCGAGGTCGTTTACAGCGGTGAGATCGAAACGACTACCGATCCAGTTTATGGATATGAATACGGATACATAAACGACGTGCATTCTATTCAGCTCAAACCTTATCAGCGCGAGTACGGCGGTGTGCAGTATGGCATAGCTGTTATGAGAGAAGGCTTTTCGCGCAGTATAATCAAGGAAATTGAAATCAACGCCGGAAAAGAAGATATGGGTTGGGATATGCTTCTTCTCACAAATCGTGAGAAACTTACCGGAATGATAGATAATTATTTTCTGTTTAAGAGAACCATACCCGAAAAAGAAAGCGATATAGCAAAAGAAAACATCGCACGTATAAACCGAAGGGATATTTTACTTAACGGTTATAACAGCGACTTTTTCAACGCCAACGACCTTTTAATGATCATCATACATATAGGAAGCGGAGGTTTGCAATATGACGTTCCCGATATAACGATCGAATCCGGGATATGCACCGTGCATGTTGACATATCCGGTCTTTCCACAGATTCCGTTGATGACTGGATAATATTCGTTTCCATTCCAAAAGGAACCTCAAAGTCAATTACCGAGTATAAAACTTATACAACACCGGAATGGTATAACTAAAAAGCAAAAGGAGGCTTCGCCGATGATCAAAAAAATAATTACCATTTTTCTCGCGTTCATTTTTCTGTTTTCCGCCCTGCCCTCCTGCAACGAGTCGACTGGCGAGGGCGGCACACCCGAAACCGAGACGATTCCCGAAACGACCGCAGTCGAAACCGATGCAACTCTTCTTCATTCATTCATTGCAACGGGAGGTGCCGATGTAGCATGGCCCAAGGAAAAAGATTCGTGGTTCGGAGTCTATCTCCCCGACAGGCTGGTAAACGGTGAATTGCGCCCAAACATAAACGAGGGTGAAACCGTTGAGATCGTTTATGAAGGAGAGATCACAGCCCACGAAAGAGAATCCTACGGCGTTATTAAAGATCTTCATTCGATAACACTCGTTAACGATCCGCGCACATACGGTGGCATTGATTACGGTGTTGCCGTTTTGCGATCATTGCCCTTAAGCTACAGCAATATCAAAGCCTCCGAGGCAAATTTATCAAACGAACTTCCCATGATCCTGGCAAAAAGCAGCGCCGAGCTTTATGAATACGCGTACACCTACTTTTTCTCCGAACCCGTCTTCCGCGGCACTTACACCGAAGAGCAGGTCGAAAAAGCAAAACGCTGGTCGGACAGATTCACGCTTCTCTCCAACTACAACGATGACTTTTTTGCCCAAAATGATCTGCTTATGCTATTTATCGAATCGGGCTCGGGCGGCGCGCGATATGACGTAATCGACATCGCGCCTCAAGACGGAGTGCTCACTATCAATGTTGCGATGACCAGAGACTACAGCACCTGCGATATGGCTTATTGGGTTTACTTCATTTCTCTTCCCAAAACTATCACAGCGGTAACATCCGAATATACGAACGCCTACACTAATCTCGCTCTCTATTCTAAATCCCTCCAATACGGATATATCGGCACCGATATAAAGACGAAGGCTTTGAATTATACGGGAGAAGATCAGGCATATTATACCCCTTGGCTATTCAAGGCAGAAAGCGAAGATGATCTGAACGCCATCTTTGAGCTTATCAGGAATCCGAGCGGGATCGGCGCTTTTGACGACGATGACACCAAAAAGGCTTACGATTCACTTTTCGGTCAGATAGGCCAAGGCTACTTTGAGAGCAACGCCTTCATCGTCATCTACCGCGCCGCAGGCTCGAGCGGCGACGCTTTCAAAGTCTCGTCGATAACTACCGCAGGGGACACCTTGACGGTCGGTATTTCACAAACCGAGCAAGGTGTTACCGAGGATATGTCGGGCTGGCTGTTCGTCATTCCCGTTCACAAAAACGTATTAAAAAACATCACCACATACGAGGTAGAATAATTGTTAACAAATTGTGACTTTTATGTATAACCCTTGACAAAACTGTGATTCGGGTGTATAATCATTGCATATTTATTCACAAGCTTTGAAAGGAGTCCCACTATGGCACGTATTCTTATGAATACTCGATTTTATTATTACTTTAGCCATACGGGCTGCCTTGCAAATTGTGCGGCATAAACCGATATGGTTTTGTTGCCGTTCATAAGGTAAATGCATAACAGCCCGCAATTACTTTCGCTTATGAGCGAAGCTTTGCGGGCTTGATTTTTTGAGGTATAAAATGTCGAATGAACAAAAAACTCTGCTCGAGGAAGCAAGAGAAACGATAAACCGAGTTGACCGCGAGATGGCGCGTCTGTTTGAGGAAAGAATGAGCGCAGTCCGCAAGGTTGCGGAATACAAGATGGCGCGCGGACTTCAGGTGCTCGACCCCGAGCGCGAAAAGCAGGTCATCGAGCGTAATTCCGCTCTGATCGAGGACGACGAGCTTCGAAGCTATTATATCAGCTTCTTAAACGAGAGTATGGCGATCTCGCGCAAGTTCCAGCACCGTCTTATGGAGGGTCAGCGGGTTGCATACAGCGGCGTTCCCGGTGCCTTCGCGCATATCGCGTCGGCGCGCATCTTCCCCGATGCCGTTTGCGTTCCCTACGGCAATTTCAAGGAAGCTTACGATTCCGTTCTCGCCTCCGACTCTGACTGCGCCGTTCTTCCTATCGAAAACAGCATAAACGGCGACGTTACGCAGGTTATGGATATGGCTTATATGGGCAACCTTTATATCAGCGGTGTCTATGAGCTCCGAGTCGAGCATTGTCTGCTCGTTCTCCCCGGCGCGTCGCTCGATGACATCAAGACTGTCATCAGCCACGAGCAGGCGCTCGGTCAGTGCTCCTCCTACCTTTCGGCTCACAAATGGACGCTGAAAAGCGCGGTCAACACCGCCGTTGCAGCAAAGGAAGCAGCAGAGGCGGGCGACAAGACGGTTGCCGTCATCGCAAGTGCGGAGACCGCAGAGCTTTACGGCTTGCACGTGCTTGAGCGAAAGATCAACGAGGGCACTAACAACGTCACAAGATTCGCAGTTTTCACCCGCGAGCCCGTCCTTCCCACACCCGCGAACAACCGCTTCATCATGTTCTTCACCGTCAAAAACGAGGCGGGAAGCCTGATGCACGCCGTCGAGGCATTCGGCAAGAACGGCTTCAACCTCCGCGCCCTCAAGAGCCGTCCCACAAAGGAAGCCAACTGGGAATACTACTTCTACGTTGAAGGCGAGGGCACGATCGCGGACAAATCGGGCAGAAGAATGATCGAGGATCTCGAAGAGGTCTGCGGAAAGATCAAAATAATCGCATCGTTTGACAAAGATATTACTCTGTAAGGAGAAAAATATGATCATCCCCGTAAGGCTCGGCGAAGCGAGCTACGATATAGAGATCAGCCGAGGCGCGATCGACCTCGCGGCTGAAAAGATAATGAAAAAGGACCGCAAGGTATGTGTCGTCACCGACAGCGGTGTTCCGACAGAATATGCAGAAAGGCTTCTCGCCTCTCTCGGCAACGGCGCGATACTGCAAGTCTTTCCTCAGGGCGAGGCAAACAAGAATTTCGACACTCTGCAAGGCGTTCTCCGCACGATGCTTGAGGCGGGATTCACCCGAAGCGATGCCGTTGTCGCACTCGGCGGCGGCGTTGTCGGCGATCTTGCGGGCTTCGCGGCGGCGACTTATATGAGAGGAATCGATTTTTACAATATTCCGACAACTCTCCTCTCGCAGGTCGATTCCTCGGTCGGCGGCAAAACGGCTGTCGATCTTGACGGCTACAAAAATATGATCGGCGCGTTTTGGCAGCCGAGAGCGGTCTTCATCGACCCCGATCTGCTTGCCACTCTTCCCTCCCGACAGATCTCGAACGGTCTTTGCGAGGCTCTGAAGATGGGCGCGACATCCGACCCCGAGCTTTTTGAGCTTTTCGAGAGTAATGACGTTCTTGCAAAACCCGATCTGATCGAGGAAATTATCATAAAAGCGATCACCGCAAAGCGCGACGTTGTCGAGATCGACGAGCGCGAGGGCGGACTTCGTAAGGTCCTCAACTTCGGACACACGCTTGGACACGCCATTGAAAGCTCTTGCGGGCTCTCGCTTCTGCACGGCGAATGCGTCGCGCTCGGAATCCCCCCGATGTGCGAATCCGCGGAACTCAAAGAAAGACTTGCAAAAACACTGGGAAACATCGGTCTTGACACCGATGCGGCAAAATATATTTCGGATAAAAACACCGTCCTCGAGGCGCTCACCCACGACAAAAAGAGCGCATCGGGCGGCAAGATCAGCGCAGTCCTTCTGAAGGATATCGGAAGCTTTGAATTTGTTAAGCTCACACCCGAAGAACTTATTGAAAGATTGGATTAAAAAATGAAGAATTCATTCGGAAACGCAATAAATATCACGCTTTTCGGCGAAAGCCACGGTGCGGGAGTCGGTGTTCTCATCGACGGCATCGCCCCCGGCATCAAGATCGACGAGGATTTCATCGCGCATCAGCTCACTCTGCGCCGCCCCTCGGGCAAGATCTCGACCGCCCGCCGCGAACCCGACGAATACGTCATTCAAAGCGGAGTTTATAACGGATATACCACGGGCGCGCCGCTTTGCATTTTTATTCCCAACACCGACACGCGAAGCCGCGACTACACCCCCGGGCTTCCCCGCCCCTCCCACGCAGATCTCACCGCGCACGAGAAATACCACGGATTTGAAGATTATCGCGGCGGCGGACATTTTTCGGGCAGACTGACGGCAGCGCTCGTTGCGGCGGGAGCGATAGTCATCCCCGCCCTGCGCGAAAAGGGCATCTACATCGGCACCTGCATCAACCGGATCGACCGCATCGGTCTTTCGGATATCCCGACCGACCGCGAAGGTCTGCTTGCGGTTGCCGAAAGCGATTACGGTCTTACCGATGATTACGCAATCGCAATGATGAAGGACACGATAGAGCTTGCCGCAAGCGAAGGCGACAGCGTCGGCGGAGTTCTTGAAACCGCCATCATCGGTCTTCCCGCGGGACTCGGCGAGCCCTGGTTTGACGGTGTTGAATCGCAGATCGCGAGCGCTGTTTTCGGCATTCCAGCAGTTAAATCGGTTGCCTTCGGCGCAAAGGATATCGAAACCATGCGCGGCAGCCGCGCAAACGATGCCTTCATCGTGAAGGACGGCAAGATCGCCACCGCCACCAATAATTCGGGCGGAATTCAGGGCGGTATCACAAACGGTATGCCCGTCATCTTCCGCACTGCGATCAAGCCCACTCCCTCGATCTCGCAGAATCAGCTTACGGTAAATATGCAAACTCTCGAGGAGACCGTGCTGGGTGTCAAGGGCAGACACGATCCCTGCATCGTTCCGCGCGCGAGAATAGTCATCGACAGCGTCGCCGCCTTGGTCGTTGCCGATATGCTCACCGTCCGCTACGGCTCGGACGCACTCACGACAAAATGAAATACGGACTTATAGGCGAAAAGCTTTCGCACAGCTTTTCAAAAGAAATACACGAATCCCTCGCGGATTATACCTACGAAATACGCGAGCTTACCCCCGACGAGGTCGCGCCCTTTCTTGAAGCGCGCGAGTTCGAGGGCATCAACGTGACGATTCCTTACAAGGAAAAGGTCATTCCCCATCTCGATTCTATCAGCGACGCCGCAAAAAAGATCGGCGCGGTCAACACGATCAAGAAGATCGACGGCAAGCTGATCGGCGACAATACGGATTTTTACGGTATGCGCGAGATGATCCTCCGCGCGGGCATTGAAGTCGGCGGCAAAAAGGCTCTCATTCTCGGCACCGGCGGAACCTCGAAGACCGCAAAAGCCGTGCTTGCCGACCTCGGCGCAAAAGAGCTTATCACGGTTTCGCGCAAGGCGAGCGAGAATACCGTGACCTACGAAAACGCGATCGCGCTTCATTCGGATGCCGAGATCATCGTCAACACAACCCCTCTCGGAATGTATCCGAAAACCGAGGGAATGCCGATCGACATCGCGCATTTTCCGAACCTCTCGGGCGTGATCGACGCGGTCTACAATCCCCTGCGCACTCGGCTCATTCTTGAAGCTCAAAAAAGAGGGATCCCCGCAACGGGCGGGCTTATGATGCTCATCCTGCAGGCGGCAAAGGCTTCCGAGATATTCCTCGGCTGTAAATACGGCGAAAAAGAGGTATCGGACGTCATAAAAAAGATATTCACCGCCAAGGAAAACATAGTCCTCATCGGTATGCCCGGCAGCGGCAAATCCACCATCGGTAAGCTGATCGCCGAGATGACGGGCAGAGCCTTCATCGACACCGACACCGCAATCAAAGAAATGACGGGCAAGCACCCATCCGAGATCATCCGCGAATCTGGCGAAGGCACTTTCCGCGACATAGAAACGCAGGCAGTGCGCGAGGTATCGAAGAAGAGCGGAATCGTGATCGCCACGGGCGGCGGAATTGTTAAAAGAAGCGAAAACATCCCCCTTCTCCGCCAAAACGGCAAGATACTTTACCTTGATTGCCCGACGGACGAGCTCCCCGTTACCCCCGACAGACCTCTTTCATCAAGCCGCGGGGCTATCGAGGAGTTGCACCGCACCCGCCATCCGCTCTATACCGCGGCGGCGGACGCAACCGTTGCAATTTCGCATAAAAACGAACTCACAAATAACGCAAACGAAGTTTTGAAGATCTTTTCGGAGATGATATTATGAAAATTCTTGTACTGAACGGCCCGAATATCAATATGCTCGGCATCCGCGAGCCCTCGATCTACGGCAAAGAAAACTATGCCTCGCTACTTGCAAAGATACAAAACTACGCCGACGAACGCGGAGTCAAGCTGAAAATGCTCCAAAGCAATCACGAGGGAGTCCTTGTTGACGCCATTCAGGAGGCTTATAAGAAATTCGACGGCATCGTCATCAATCCCGCGGCATATACGCACACGTCGGTGGCACTTCTCGACGCCCTCAAGGCTGTCGGCATTCCCACGGTCGAAGTCCACATCTCGGACGTGACGAAGCGCGAGGCATTCAGACAGATCAGCTACGTCCGCGAGGCTTGCATTGCAACTATCGCGGGGCACGGCACCGACGGCTATCTTGAAGCCATCGACCTGCTGATCGAGCATAAAAAAGCAAAGAAAAATGGAAAAATTTAATGTAAAGATCGCTCCTTCCATACTTTCGGGAAGCGTCACGGCACCGCCGTCAAAGAGCATCTCACACCGCGCACTCATCTGCGCCGCGCTTGCAGACGGAGAGAGCGTGATCTCGAATCTCGCATTTTCGCAGGATATTCTTGCGACCATCGACGTTCTGACCGCGATCGGAGCGAAGATTAAAAAGCTTGACGATTCGACGCTCAAAGTCAAAGGAATCGGCGGAAAGCCCCGATCACTTGCCGTCCTCGGATGCCGCGAATCGGGAAGTACGCTTCGGTTTATGATCCCCATCTGCCTTCTCTCGCCCGATGAATTCAAGCTTTCGGGAAGCGAAAAACTCCTTTCGCGCCCGCTTGGAATATACGCCGACATCTTCAAGGTGCGATATTGCGGCTCGGACGGAAAAATGCTGACTCTCGCCGCCGGTGAGCCGATCGCTGCGGGCGATTACCGCATTCCCGGCAACGTCAGCAGCCAGTTCATCACGGGTCTGCTATTCGCCCTTCCCCTCTGCGGCGGCGACAGCAAGATCATTGTTGAAGGTAATTTTGAAAGCGCATCCTACGTCGATCTGACGCTCGACTCGCTCCGAAAATTCGGCATAAAAGTTACCCGAGAAAACAACATTTTCTATATAAACGGCAACCAGAAATACACCCCCGCAAACGTAAAGATCGAGGGCGACGCATCAAATGCCGCGTTCTTTGAAGCACTCAATCTCGTCGGCGGGAACGTTGAAGTAAATGGACTTAATCCTGACAGCTTACAGGGAGATATGGTCTTTAACAAGCATTTTGAATCACTTAAAGCCCATTCATCCGAGCATATCGATCTTTCGGATTGCCCCGATCTTGCGCCGATCCTCTTCTCTACCGCGGCTCTTTTGGGAGGCGGAAGCTTCACCCACACCGACCGCCTCCGACTCAAAGAAAGCGACCGCATTTCGGCGATGAAGGAAGAGCTTGAAAAATTCGGCGCGCGCATTGAGGTCATCGATGGACTGAATGGCGGCACGGTCAACGTACTGCCCGCCGAGCTTCACGCTCCGACCGCTGCCCTCTCATCACACAACGACCACCGCATCGCAATGAGCCTTTCCGTGCTCCTTCTCCGCTTCGGCGGAGAGATCGAGGGCGCGGAGGCAGTCAGAAAAAGTATGCCCGATTTCTTCGATAATCTCGAAGCTCTCGGCGCACACATCACAAAATCAGAAACAATATGAAACTTACAAAAGATACAAAAATACTGATCGTCGGCCTCGGACTTCTCGGCGGCTCTTACGCCATGGCGCTGACGAAAAAAGGCTACACCGTCAAGGCACTCACCCGCTCGCAATCGAGCATCGACTACGCGCTTGAAGCAGGCATTATCGCAGACGGCAAAACGGGCGTTGACGACGATATGATCGCCGAAGCAGACCTGATCGTCTTTTCCGTCTACCCGCGCGTGCTGATCGAATGGATGGAGCAGAATCGAAATCTCATTAAGCCCGGAACGGTACTGACCGACGTCACGGGCGTCAAGGGCTACACCGTCTACCGCATTCAGTCGATGATCCCCGAGGGAGCCGAATTCATCTCCGCGCACCCGATGGCGGGACGCGAATGCCTCGGAGTGCAGAACGCGACCGACGAAATATTCAAAAAAGCCAACTACCTCGTCGTTCCCACAGAAAAGAACACAGAAGAAGCCACCGTCCTTTGCGAAGACCTCGGCCGCGAGCTCGGATTTGCGCGAATCTCACGCATTTCCGTCGATAAGCACGACGAAATGATCGCGTTCCTTTCTCAGCTGACACATGCGATAGCGGTCACGCTGATGTGCTGCAACGACTCGCCCGACCTTGTCGATTACACAGGCGATTCCTTCCGCGATCTGACCCGCATTGCAAAGATCGACGACGTGATGTGGAACGAGCTCTTCATGTGCAACCGCGACGAGCTTGCACGGCAGATGGACATCTTCTCCGAAACCTTCGAGAAGATGCGCAAGGCTCTCAAAGAGGGCGACACAACAACGATGCGCCAGATGATGCGCACCTCGACCGAAAGGCGCAAGCTTTTCGACAAACCAAAGAATTAATTTTACTTCGCAAATACAAAGGAGAATACCAAAATGAGTAAAATGTTAAATATGACCTTCAAGCACAAACTGCCCATCCCGATGGACATCAAGGCACAGTTCCCCATCACCGAAGAAATGCAGGCAGTGAAAGAAGCACGCGATATTGAGATCGCAAAGGTTTTCAAGGGTGAATCCGACAAGTTCGTTCTCGTCATCGGCCCCTGCTCCGCAGACCGCCCCGAGCCCGTGCTTCAGTATATTGAAAAGCTTGCCGAGATCCAAAAAAAGGTTGAGGACAAGATCCTTATAATCCCTCGTATATACACCAACAAGCCCAGAACCACAGGCGACGGCTACAAGGGTATGCTCCACCAGCCCAACCCCACCGAGGACGTTGATATGCTCAAGGGCATCATTGCCATCCGTGAGCTCCACAGCCGCGCGCTTCGCGACTACGGTATGGCTTGCGCAGACGAAATGCTCTACCCCGACAACTACCGCTACCTCTCCGACCTGCTCTCCTACGTCGCAGTTGGTGCGCGTTCGGTTGAAAATCAGCAGCACCGCCTCACCGCAAGCGGAATCGACGTTCCCGTCGGTATGAAGAACCCCACCTCGGGCGACATTTCGATCATGATGAACTCGATCACCGCCGCACAGCACAGCCACACCTTCATCTACCGCGGATGGGAAGTTCAGAGCCACGGCAACCCCCTCGCGCACGCCATCCTCCGCGGATACGTTGACGGTGCAGGAAAGTCCTACCCCAATTACCACTACGAGGATCTGCGCGACCTTTGCGAGGCTTATGCAAAGACCAACCTCGCCAACCCCGCAGTTATCGTTGACACCAACCACGCAAACTCGGGCAAGAAGTGGGCAGAGCAGCCTCGTATCGCCAAGGACATCGTCCACTCCTGCCGCAAGAGCGACGACATCAAGAAGCTCGTCAAGGGTCTTATGATCGAAAGCTACCTTATTGACGGCGCGCAGAAAGTCACCGACGAGGCAAGCTACGTCTGCGGTCAGTCCATCACCGACCCGTGCCTGGGATGGGAGAAGACTGAAAGACTGATTCTCGATCTGGCGGAAGAATTATAATTTTACACACCGCGCGTTCCTTTGTAAAAAGTGGACAGTGGTTAGTGGACAGTGGACAGAAAGATGCGATTGATAATTTAATTTATATCATCGTTCCATTGTTAAGCAAATAATCAAAAACAATCTCGGATATTTTGAAGTTTTCGCTTCATAATATCCGAGATTTTTTATTAACTTTTTATCGTTTATTGCTTTATGAAGTAACCGGAGTACCAAACAGAATTATTGCTCTAACTCCGCAACTTTCTGTTCACTGTCCACTAACCACTGACCACTCTTTACGCTTCCGGCGTATAGATCTGCTGCTCCTCTGCCTCTGCTTCGGGCACGGGATCGGGGCCCTTGAGCTCAAGGTAGAAGGCGGTTTTTGTTGCCGCCATATAGGGCTCAACGTAAAGGATAAGCGCACCGCAGGTGAGGACGGAAAGGAATATCCATCCGATGAAAGAAAGTTCGAGGATGAAGAGATCCATCTTGTGGCCGTTCATCATCTTTTCGCTCTCCTTGATAGCCTCTGTAGCGCTGAGCTCGGGACGGTCAAGAAGTATGTAGGGGGTCATTGCGTAGGAATACGACTTGACGATGCCGGGGATGATGAAGAGGAGCGACCAAAGGAATGTGTAAAGAGATACAAGAAGGGTCGCGATAAATTTTGTACCGATGTTTTCGGTGATAGCGGAAATACAACCCTCAAAGCTCGGATTTCCGCCTCTCATAAGAACAAGATAAAGCGAAATATAACCTACCGCAACAAGGCCCGTGACGAATGCGCCGACGCCGGTGGAGCTCAGGATCGAGGTCACGACCATATAAACGACAACTCCGAGAATAGCGGTGCCCCAATTGCCGTTAAGTGACTGCTTTGCGCGATTTTTAAGTTCTGTTCTGCTCATGGTAAATACCTCCAATGAATTATTTATGTATATTATACAATATAATTTTTTCGCTGTCAATATGTTTTTTACTTGACTTTTTTTCCATTTTGTGATAATATTTAAGAAAACACAAAAAGGAGAATAAAAAATGAAGCTTTTATTTCTCGGAACCGGCTCGGCGAAATGCAAAAGGACTCCCGAAGATCAGATCCCCGAGGGCGCGCGCCGTTGCTCCTCGATGCTTATGGACGGAGCAGTTCAGCTCGACGTGCCGATCCATACATACGATTTTCTTGAAAAGCACGGAATATCGCCCGCAAGCGTGACCGATATTTTCCTGACCCACAGCCACGACGACCATTTTTGCAAGGATACCTTCCTCCGCTACGCAAAAGCAGGCTGCCGAAAGCTCAATTTCTATTGCGAGAAGGGCGCGCTTCAATATCTCGGTCTGACCGAGGAGGAGATGGCGCTTGTCAATATCGTGACATTTGAAGCTATGGACACATTTGAGGCGGCGGGAATGACCGTCACCGCGCTCCCCTCGAACCACATCGCAGGCAAGGAGGAGCAGACGGTTCATTACGTTTTTGAAAAGGACGGACAAAAGCTCTTTTACGGTCTTGACGGCGGTTGGCTTACGGGCAAGGAGTGGAGTTATCTTTACAAAAAAGCCCTTCCCATCGACTGCGCCGTTTTCGACACCACCTGCGGCGAACAGCCCGGCAACTTCCGCATAGGCACGCACAACACCATCCCCATGCTCCGCCTGCTTGTTGAAGCCTTCAAGGAAAACAACGTAATGAGCGAGAACGGAAAGATCATCGCAAGCCACATGGGCCCCCACATCCACGGCGTCCCCGCAGAGGAAACCGCAAGGATCCTCGGCGAATTCGGCGTTATTATGGCTTATGATGGGTTTGAGATCGAGATATAATTTCGAGGTATCATTATGGCTCTTGAAAAAACCGTATTATCTCCCCAATCGATCCGCGAGCTGTTAAAAGAAAAATACGGCATAGCCGTTACCGATATTGAGCGCTTACCGCTTGGAAGCGCGAACTGTTACCGCATATCGGACGGCAGCAAAAATTACTTTCTCAAAGAGCTTCAAAGCAAGTTTTCGGAAGATAAGATCATAGAAGAGGCGAAGCTTGGGGATTTCCTTGCTTCCAAAGGAATACCCATTGCAAGATTTTACAAAACCGTACAGGATGATTTTGTGTTCACTTATGAAGGACACGTTATCTGCCTTGAAGATTTTGTCGAAGGTCAAGCATACGGATATGATGATCTGCCCGAACACTTAATGCCCAAAGTTGCCGAAATGCTCGGAAAGATACACGCCGCGCTCAAGGATTATTCCCTTCAAACCGATATGGGCGAGGATTGGATATCCGAGTACTCGGCGGAAAAGCTTGCGGGGCAATATGGATCGCTCCTTGATTCTGCGCTACACTTGAAGAATGATAACAATGCCGATCGGATCATCAAGGATCTACAGTATAAAAAAGAGCTTGCTTACAGATTATCCGATTGCAAAAAACACTTTGACGGCATAACTTATACCGCAAGCCATGGCGACTATCAAGGCTGTCAGATGATTTTTGACGGCGACAATATCAAAGCCGTTATCGATTTTTCGGGTGCAAGGACTCTGCCCGTTGTATGGGAAATTATGCGTTCCTTCGTTCAGACTTCGCAGGAATGCAACAAAACCGCAAAGATCGATGTCCGAGCATTTTGCGATTACGTCCGCGAATATATGAAACACGCTCCGCTGACCGAAAAGGATATGCGCGCCATGCCGTATGTCTACCTTTTCCAACTCGCAAGAAGCAAATTCGGCTACCCGCAATACCTGAATTCCGATTCCGAAGACCGTGAACAACTGCTAAAATTTGCAACCTGGAGAACAGCTATGTGTCGCGAAATCGAAGATAAGGCTGAATTAATATCGGCTGAATTAAGTAAATTGTTGTAACGAGTCACAAATTATTTCTTCTTGATAAACTTCATTACAAGTTTGTAGGGGAGGGCGTC
>JAFQGP010000149.1 GCA_017415485.1 Clostridia bacterium | reverse complement strand
TTCAGTTCTTTTTTCCAATCTGCTCTCTTGGTTTTAATTGCACATATCACTCTTACCAAACACCAAATGATACTTATGAACACCACCATTGATGTGTATGATATTCGAATCATCTATCTGTTCTCCTTTTTGTCAAATTCATATTTATCGTTCTGTTTTATCGCCAGTTTCGCCTTTGTATTACAAACACAAAGGCATCGGGCAAAGCCCATACCCCTATTCATTATGTAACAAATCAGCAGAGAAAGCAAGAGTTATATTCCGACTTCGTCGGAGTGATATGATCGCGTGCGCGATCGTGATATTGAAGCCTTACGGCTTCAGTGATATTTTATTCGCCTCCAAACTCGCGTAGCGAATACCACTCGGCGATAGCCGAACATCACTGCGAAGCAATAGAACTCGCCGCAGGCGAATAAAACTGCCCAACTTCCTTATGAGAGGCAGCGTAAGCGGTGATTTTTTACTGTTATTCCTCAAAAGGCACAAGCTTCATCATAGTTTCGCCTTCCGCGATATAGTGCGTGGCGGAGCTTGCGAGTCTTTCTTGCTCGAAGGCGTGGCGGTCGAAAATGCCGACCGTCTGGAAGCCCGCCTTTGCCGCGGTCTCGAGAGCAACGTAGGAGTCCTCGAAAACAAAAGTCTCCTCCTTCGGCGTTCCGAGAACGCGAAGAGCTTCCTCAAAAATGTCGGGCTCTTCCTTGCCCTTTCCTATGTCGGCGCAGGACAGTATCGCGCGGAAATACTTGCGAAGGCCGTGGCGGTCGAGAGCCGTGTTGATATAAAGCTTCTCGGTCGCTGAGGCAAGGCACATCGGAATTCCCTTTTCGTAACAATGATCAAGAAACTCCCGCACACCGTCCTTGAGATCGAATTTTGTTGCATAAAGCTCGGGAAGCGTGTCGTTGAAGTACTTGACCAGCTCCTCCGCGGGACCAAAGCCGCAATGCTCATGGATATACACCATCGCATCGTAAAGCACCATCGTGCGAACAGCCTTGTCGACCGCGGTGTCGGGCTTGTAGCCCTCGATGCCGAGGTATTTTCTGCCGCCCCATTCCCAAAGCTCATCCCAACCGCCAAGCGAATCGAGAAGTGTGCCGTCCATATCAAAAATTGCGCCTTTTATTTTCATTTTTTACCTCAATCAAGAATTTTTGCTACAATATTATAGAACGCGGCGCGAGAATTGTCAAGATTCGCGCCTAAATCAAAAGCTTGAGAGCATCGGCAAATCGCGCTTGCTCCTCGGCATCCGTACCCGCCATTGCGGTCGAGGCAAGGATCTTTTCGCGCAACAGCGTGAGATTTTCGTCCGTCGGCTCAACTCCGATATCCGAAAGCCGAACCGGCATACCGAGCCTCTTCATTCTCGCGCGGAACTGCTCGGGATCGCCCTCGCGGTTATACGCGATCTGCACGATCAGCCCCATTCCGACCATCTCGCCGTGCAGGAAGGGATAGACCGATGCGGGAAACAGCGCGCGCAGGCTTTCGTAAACCTTGTGCGCGATCGCAGTCTGATTAGATCCGCGCGCCAGACCGCTGATAACGCCCGTCAGCGCGATCAGTACCCACGCGGCATCGGAAATCAGCTTGGAATCCAAGCCCTTCTCCGTGTCCTCCACGCAAGCCTCAAGCCGCTCGTTCAGGAAATCCGCAGCGAATTCGCTCATATGGTAGGACGAATAAAGCCCGATGTCGCCGTCATCCACCGAGATTCCTTGCATACGCTGACGAAGCTCATATATCTTCGCGATCGAATCGTAAACGCCCGCAAGGAGCAAGCGAACGGGCTGCTTGCAGAGGATCGCTGTGTCGGCTATGACACAATTCACCTCGATCTTATGGTGCGTGGTGCCGACCGTTCTGCCGTCGCGCGTGTAACACACGCTGAGCGGTGTGAAAGCCGCGCAGGTTGCGCTTGAAGTGGGAATATTTATGACGGGCTTGCCAGACAAAACGGCGCAATACTTCGCCGCGTCCATAAGATTTCCACCGCCAACGCCGATGACGACGTCGCACGCCTTGAATTCGTCGCTATCCATTATCTCCGCGCAGGTATCCCGGCAGCAAAATCCGAGATAGGTGTGGAAGATCGCAGTCAGCCCCGCCGCAGAGATCGACTCCTCGATCTGCTCACGTGTGAGCGAAAGAGCGGTCTTTCCGCCCAAAACGTATGCCTTGCGGCAGCCAAGACGAATGACTTCGTCCGCAACCGTCGAGATGATCCCGCTGCCCTGAAGATAGCGCCCGCAACCGATGCGGAAGCTGTTTTCCTTGATGCTGTATTTGGTAGCCATCAGCATTCACCCCGCGCCGCGCTGACAAATTTGCGAGCGCGCTCCGTGATCTCGTCGAATTTTCCGCTCTTGATGAGTGCCTTATTGGCAATTCCCGTCGCGACACCCACTCCCACCGCGCCCATCCTGAGTGTCTCGGCAATATTTGAAACGTCAATGCCGCCGACCGCGAGGAATTTTATATGCGAAAGCGGAGCCACAAGTGCCTTGAGATAGGTGGGCTTGACCTCGCCGTTCGGGAAGAGCTTGACAAAATCCGCGCCGCAGCGGTTCGCAAGCGTCGCCTCGGAAGGAGTCAGCGCCCCGGGGATCGAAACAAGCCCGAGCTCGACCGTCTTTTTGATTATATCGGGATTCGTGTCGGGCGAGATGATGAACTTTCCGCCCGCCTTCATCGTCAGCTCGACCTGGCTCTCCTTGAGAACCGTGCCCGCGCCGATCAGCATATCGGGGAAATCAACGCAAAGACGCGCGATATGCTCCGCCGTTTGCTCATCCGTAGTCTTGCCAAGGCTGTCGTAAGTAACCTCACAGCAACGAATCCCACCCTCGCGCATAGCCGCAACGGTATTTTTCAGCTCGTCATAACTGAACCCGCGAAGTATCACAATGATCTTTTCGTCTTCGATCGTCTTGATTATATCCTGTCTGCCCATAACTTTCTCCTGCCTGAAAACAAAATCTATAATTAATTATAGCATAAAATCCACCGCGAAGCAAGAGAAAACCAAAAAGACAAGCCGCCGCAAAGAAAAATTCAAGTAATTTTACAAAATAATGTAGACAACAGCGCAATTTCGTGGTATAATATATAGGTACGAATAATAACGGGGTGTGGCGCAGTTGGTAGCGCGCGACGTTTGGGAGCATGCAGGCGGTTTTCGCTTCTTGATTTTTCAAATGCTCGAAAACCCTTGTAAACATTGACTTTTTCGGTGGTTTGCCTTTTCAAAAAAACACCGATAAAATGTTTTGACCACAGATTTGACCACTTACGGAAATTGACCTAAAATCGAATATTTTTCACACATCGGGGTGTGGCGCAGTTG
>JAFQGP010000148.1 GCA_017415485.1 Clostridia bacterium | reverse complement strand
TCTTCCGGGATGTAGGGGCCGGCGTCCCCGACGGCCCGCCAAAACTCTGTCATTTCCCCCGCTTCTGTCGTTGCGAGGACATTTATCCGTTTCCCCCAAATCCGGTAGGCGGGGGCTTGCTCCCGCCGTAAAACAGAACAGATTTTTTCCTGATCTATTGTTACCGTAGGGGCCGATGACCACATCGGCCCACCAATTCACGCTACCGTGCCGCTCTTTCGAATCTTTACGCATCCTTTGCCAATAAAAAACCACCCAGAGGATGAGGAATTCGTTTGCATCTGCGCGTTGCGCAGATAAAGGATCGCCTCGGTCTAGCCCTCGGCGGCAGCGCTCATCCGCGCTGCATTTAGATTATTCGAATCCCTATCCCTGCAAAAGAAAAATGGGAACACCGATTGGTGTTCCCATTTTTCTGGAAGGGTAGCATAAAATCGAACCCTCTGCCGTATATGACTGAACGCTCGAGCAAATGTCATTTTCTGTACGTTCAACCTTTTGATAATTCAATATGTTATACTTTCTCAAAAAGGAGAGGATATAACATGAACCTCAAATACGCAGACGAAGAAAAGCAGTCTGTTTTTCAGCGATATAAAAACGGTGAAAGTGTTGCTTCTATCGCGAAGTCCACCGGCATTCCTCGTAGCACCGTCTATTCTTGGATACGGGCTTTTTCATCAGCCAATGGGCATAGAACAGAAATGTCCGCAAAGAATTTCCGCTTACTTCAAAACAAAGTGAAACGATTGGAGGGGATCATTGAGATCATACATAAAGCGCATTGTTTTGCAAGTGATCCTTTACAAGTAAAACTGGCGGCATTGGAAGATCTTTACGGTCAATATAACGTACATATGCTGTGCGATGCATTACAAGTTTCGCGAGGTACCTTTTACAACCACATTTGGCGAAATAAAAAGAGTAACACGTGGTATTCAAAGCGACGCGAAGAATTCCGAGTAAAAATACAACAAATTTATGATGACAGCAATCAAATTTTCGGAGCACGTAAAATTCATGCCGCAATGAAAGAGCAAGGATATCATATCAGCGTTGAAATGGTAAGAGAGATTATGCGAGATATGGGTTTGCTTAGTGTTCGTGAAGGCGCCAAAGAGTTTTACGAAAAAGGCAAAAACTGCTACAACAATCGTTTGAAACAACAGTTTTCAGTAACAGCGCCAAACCAAGTTTGGGTGGGTGATGTCACTTGTTTCCGATTCAAAGAAATAAACTATTATATTTGTGCGATTATTGATTTATATGCCCGTGCGGTCGTTGGGTATAAAGTGAGTCGCAACTGCAGTACGCAGTTAACGAAAAGCACATTCAAAGCAGCATTTGAAAAAAGAGGAAAACCAGACGGTTTGACTTTTCATTCGGATCGGGGCGGAAACTATACTTCCTACACATATCGGGAATATTTGGAGTCCCTTCATGTTACGCAGTCGTTCTCGCGTTCAGGGGTTCCTTATGACAATGCCGTAATAGAAAGTTTCTTCTCGAACATGAAGAGAGAGGAACTATACCGAATAAAATACCGCTCTGAAAAAGAATTTATCAAAGCGGTTGATGCATATATTGAATTCTATAATTTCAAACGTCCACACAAAAAGAACCGATACAAGACACCGATGGAAAAAGAAGAGGATTACTTCAGTAAATGAGCCGCTTTTCTATTGATTTCAAATTGGATTCGTGGGTTCAAATCCATCCGTTTCAACAGTTTGCTTTCGGTTTTTCGGCTTTTTCCCTTTTCGTGTCCAAATTGAAACGTGCGCTCAAAAACCTTTAAAACCCGCATAAATACTTGGGTTTTAAAGAAAAGACACCATTGGTGTCCAAACCTTTAGGGTTCAGATTTCAATGGTGTCTTCACGAGCATTTTTCCATCTCCTTACTCCATCCTTACTGTCTTTTCAATGCCGCCCTTGAAGATTACGAGCAGTTCGTTTTTGGATACCACCTTGATGCAGTCGACGAGCTTTCGGGTTACGCTGTCATCGTAGTCGATTGGATGATTCTTCAGTACGTCCAGTGTTCCGAGGACTTCGTTCATTCTTGCCTCGTTCGCATGGGCGGCAATCTGCTGTTCTTTCTTTGCGGCGATCCGCTTTTTGGTTTCGGCTATCTCTTGGGAGAGTGCGAGGAATTCTTCACTGTCAGCATCGCTTTGCTTGGCTCGGTTCATTACCTCGGCGATAAGTTGATTGAGTCGGAGTTCGTCGGCTGCGAGACTGTTGTCATCACTGCTGCCGTAATACATTCGGATGTGGGCTTGCAGGTTCTTGATGGCGAGTTGGCATCCGTTGTCGTTGACAATCTCTTGGATCGCTTCAACTATCGCTCTATGAAGGATTGTTTCCTCGATTGTCGGCGAGTCGGGACAGTATTTCGTGCCGTATTCCATTCGGCTGATGCACCGCCACACAGCTTTCTTCTTTCCGTTTTTGCTCCATACCGATCTGCGGTAGGCTGTTCCGCAGTTTCCGCAGATCAGCAATTCGGTGAGGGCGTATTTGCTTGAGTATTTGCCAAGCTCGGTTTTTACACCCGTCTGCC
>JAFQGP010000147.1 GCA_017415485.1 Clostridia bacterium | reverse complement strand
GTCAATACCTTTTTTCAATTTTTTTTGAAAAAATGCAAGTTTTTTTGAGTTTTTTTAGGATCGTCGGAAAGCAAGATGTTTTTAGTTTGGAATTGAGCTTATATCCTTGCGTTTTTTTCCGTTTTTCACAAGGCTTTTGCCCCATCCGTGCTCCGCTGCCATCTTATAGATCGCACGCGGGATGCTTACGTTAGTATAAAAATTGTCAAAAATATTTTCTTCCAGAATCTTTTCAAATATAAAGCTGAGTCCTTTATCGATCTGCGACTTCGGTTTGGCTCCGGGTTTGAGATTCAAAAGCACGGTCAGGGCACCTCCGCCGCCGACTCCGTTGCCTCCACCGAAGACAAATCCGCATCTGCGTGACCAATGCTTTATAATATCAAGCGACCATTCGCATTGGCGGCCGTCGTAGAATCCGCAGTTGGATACGGCGTAGATATATCTCTCGCCAAAAGCATCCTTGTTTTTTTCAAGTTCTTTGAGGCAGGAAAGCAGATGGCCGGGGACGCCGTCGACGTAAAGCGGATAGAAAAATACCCACGCTTCACATTCGGTGAGAGCGTCGATCACGTCATCTGTCAGCTTCGGCTTGTTCATTTTGATCTCGACGCAGTCGCACTTTTCATAAGCGCAGGCGAGAAAATCAGCGATCAGCGCGCCGCTTGCGCTCTCTTTGCACTTGGGGCTTCCGTTAATTAGTGCTATTTTCATAGTCCCACCTCCGCAAGCTCTTCGTGATTTTTCAAGAAGACTACCTTTTCGACAACTGCATAGAAATTCTTTGCGTTTGCCTTGACGATATTCTCCGCGGTGATCTTCTCTTCTTCGGTGACGTCTTCGCCATAAAAATATGCGGAAAGCTTTATTTTATTGAAATATCTTCTTCTGTGGCGCATCTCGTCGTTGACGATGGCAAAATCGGGACGGACATAGGAAATGCATCTGTCCTGAACCTTTTTGACAAAAGCGCTGAATCCGCCATACAGGCATTCGCTGATCATAATAAGCTCCTCGCATTTGCCCATATCCCAACCGGTGCATTGGAAGCCGTCCTTTATGATGCACTCGCCGGGGGTCTTTATCCAGCATCCGAAGCAGCCGATGCAATGCTTGATCATAGCGTCGGGTTTGATGACTTTGTGCTCGCCTGTTACGTGGATGGCGAAATCCTTGATATCGGTGATAATTAATTTCATTATTCGTCTTCTTTCAGTTTGTTAAGTACCGCTCTGTATATGTACTCCATACCCTCGGCATTAGGGTGGAGAGTGTCGGGCAACATATCGACGGTCAGGCCCGATGAGCGAAGATCCACGCATTTTATATTATAATGTAAGCAGATCTCCAAAGCAAGATCGGCAAATTCGGATAGTCTTGTGTTATCATAATAGCCGCCGCTTATCGAGGGAGAGAGCGCAATAATTTGCGCCTTCGGATAAAAATTCCTCAAACGCAGGAGCGTTTGGGAATATGCATCGGCAAAGGAGTTCCATTTTGTCGCGGAGAGATCGAGTCCGCGCAAAGGATCAAAACTTCCTTTTTCTATCATCTTGCCTGCATCGTTTGTTCCGCCGAAAAACAGGATGAGATCGGGAGTTCCGTTCGCACCGAGATTGCGTATCCTTGTTACCGAAGCCATTGCGGCATCGGGGCCGAAATCTTTTTCGTTATGATCGCGGAAGTTGGAAACCGTTGAGCCTGCCCAGCTGTCGTTGACTCCGAGCTTTGCTTCGAGATTATTGATGAGCTTCATCCACCAGGTGTCGTTTACATCGGTGAGTAGATTATCCTGCGGGTAGCGGGGGCGGTGTGCGAGATTTTTGCCGTCAGCCTCGGGGATATATCCCGCGAATGTGGAAATGCTGTCGCCGAGAATTGATACTGTTTTGCCCTTAAATCCGTCCATCGTGACTTCTCCGTCTTTTTCGTTTTATATTATTATACAACACAAAAATGACGATTTTGCGAACATTAATAAAAAAAATACATTAAGTTCAATTTTTCTGTTTCATTGTTGATATTCAGTTTATTTTTTAGGTATATAATAAAATTAACATATTATTACTTATCGGAGGCAACGATGCTTCAGCTCAAAGGTTTGAAGAAAACTTTCAAAACGGGAGAGCTTACGCAGGTCGCTCTTGACGGCGTATCTCTCAATCTTCGCGATAATGAATTCGTCGCGATCCTCGGTCCCTCGGGCTCGGGAAAAACTACTCTGCTGAATATGATCGGCGGTCTTGACCGTTATGACAGCGGAGATCTTATCATCAACGGCATTTCGACAAAAAAATATAAAGACCGCGATTGGGACTCTTACAGAAACCACACCATCGGTTTTGTATTTCAGAGTTACAATCTAATCCCCCATCAGTCGATCCTCGCGAACGTTGAACTTGCGCTGACCATTTCGGGCATCGGACGCAAGGAAAGACGCGAAAGAGCGAGAAAAGCACTTGAAACCGTCGGTCTCGGCGATCAGCTTCACAAGAAACCGAACCAGATGTCGGGCGGTCAGATGCAGAGAGTTGCGATCGCGCGTGCGCTTATCAACGACCCCGATATTCTTCTGGCAGACGAACCGACGGGCGCGCTTGACAGCGAAACGAGCGTTCAAGTAATGGACCTTCTCAAAGAAGTCGCAAAGGACAGACTCGTCGTTATGGTCACGCACAACCCCGAGCTTGCGGAGGAATACGCAAACAGGATCGTCAAGCTCCGCGACGGTAAGATCATTGGCGATACCAATCCCTTTGAGGTAGACGAGAGTGCGCTTGAGGCTCCGAGGCACAAGAATATGGGCAAATCCTCGATGTCGCTCACAACATCCTTTGGGCTTTCGCTTCGCAACCTTTTCACCAAGAAGGGCAGAACTCTGCTCACCTCATTTGCGGGAAGCATCGGTATCATCGGAATCGCGCTGATATATGCGGTTTCAAACGGTCTTACTGCTTACATCAATACCGTTCAGGAGGACACCCTTTCATCCTCGCCCATTCTTCTTGAATCGACTCATATCGACCTTGGCAGCATTATGCTTGCTATGATTAACACGGCCGAATCAAAGGAGGATCACGATCTTGATGCGGTTTACAGCAAGACGGTGATGTATGATTTCGTTAACGTTATGAACAGCATCGAATCGCAGGAAAATGATCTCAAATCCTTCAAGGAATTTGTTGAACGTGAGTATGCCGACACAGACTCCAAGCTCGGTTTGCACGAGGCGCTGAGCGGTATTGATTACGGCTACAACATAAATCTCCTTCTTTACACCGAAAACGTTGACGGCACCATTATTCATTCCGACACAAACGCACAGCTTCAGGAGATAATGGGCAAATTCATCGGCAAGTTGCTTTCGAACAAGGATCAGCTTGCGGGAACAGGATCGTCAAGCAATCCGATGGCATCCATGATGTCGGGCTCGATGGGCTACGGCGGACTTTGGCAGGAGATGCTTCCGGGCGACGGGGAGATGATCAATCCCGTTGTCAAGAAGCAATATGACATCGTCGAAGGCAAGTGGCCCGAGGCTTACAACGAGGTAGTTCTTGTTCTCGATTCGAATAACGAGATAGCCGATATGGCTCTTTATGCACTCGGTCTTATCTCCGAAGATGAGATCGATCTTATAGTCGACGCCGCTATCAACAAGGCTCCCCTCACCGCCAACACCAACCGCTGGACCTATGCGGAGATCATGGATATGGAATTCCGTACCATCTTCCCCGCCGATTGCTACACCCTTGACGAACGCACGGGACTTTACACCGATATGCGCGACTCAAGCGCCGGTCTGAAATATCTTTACGACAAGGGCACGCCCCTCAAGGTCGTTGGTATAATCCGACCCAATGAGGATGCTGTTTCGGGTATGCTTTCCGGCTCGATCGCCTACACAAGCGAGCTTACCGAATACGTTATTGAAAAATCCAAGTCCTCTGCGGCTATCAAGGCTCAGCTTGCAGACCCCACAAACGACATTTTCACCGGTCTTCCCTTCGACCTCAGTGACGGTAATCTTACCGATGCTGAAAAGGCAGAGATCTTCAAGAATTACGTTTCTGAGCTTGATACAAAGAAAAAGGCAGAGACTTACGTGACCATTATGGGTATTCCCGACAAGGCATGGCTTGACGGTCAGGTCAAGGTCTATCTTGGAAATATGACCGAAGAGGTCAAGCGCGACTATCTCATCACGGCTCTCACCGAGCAGATGGGTATGGATACCGAGACTGTTACAGAATACGTTACCGAGCTGACTGTTGAGGATATCGACGATCTTCTCTCCGACGGCATTGCGCAGATGGTCAAGGATCAGTACCGCCGCGGTGTTGAAGGTCAGCTTGCGGCAATGACAGAGGAACAGCTTGCAGGTGCGCTTGATATGGCACTGCCCACCTACAGCGACGAGCTCGGAGCTATCTACTATGAAGAAGCAATGACATTTGCTCCCACCTCTTACGAGCTCAATCTTATGGCTCTCGGCTACGTTGAGCTCGACGATCCCGCAACCATCAGCCTTTATGCCTCGACCTTCTCGGATAAGGACATTATCGAGGAAGCTATCGCAAAGTACAACGAGGGCGTTGACGAGCTTGAAAAGATCAGCTACACCGATTACCTCGGCATAATGATGTCCTCGATCGCAACCATTATCGACGCGATAACATACGTTCTTATCGGATTTGTTTCGGTATCTCTCATAGTTTCTTCCATCATGATCGGTGTTATCACTCTGATCTCGGTTCAGGAAAGAACGAAGGAGATCGGTATCCTTCGCGCTATCGGCGCTTCGAAGAAGAACGTTTCGAGCATGTTCAATGCCGAAACCGTTATCATCGGCTTTGCTTCGGGTGTCGTTGGTGTTGGAGTGACCTACCTGCTCTGCATCCCGCTCAACGCGATTCTGGTATACCTTACCGGCATCCCCAACCTCACCGCACAGCTTCCCATATTTGTTGCTGTGATACTCGTTTTCATCAGCATGGGACTTACGCTCATTTCGGGACTTATCCCCTCGAGAAGCGCAGCAAAGAAGGACCCCGTTGCAGCACTCAGGACAGAGTAATGCAAAATGCCAAATTGATCAGTAAATATCATTTTGTTTTCTAAACAAAAAGGACTGATACCGAAAGGTTTTCAGTCCTTTTTTGTTTAGAACAAAAAAACTAAATTATCAGTTCAATTCTGCATTCTGCACTCTGCATTCTGCATTTTATTCCACTCCACTCTCAAGGAACTCAAAACTCATATCCTCTGTATTGAGCCGTGCACAGGTGGAGATGGGGAGGATCGCGCCGTTGGCACCGTGGCCGAAATCCTCGTTGCGGATAACGGGGATATTGTAACGCTTGCCTATGCGGGTAAGGATGTCGTCTATCACGGGCGAAGGTTCGAGGGAGTAATGACCGAAGATGAGGGCTTTTGCTTTCTTGAACACACCGTGATGCTCGAGAGTGGTGAACCACTTCGAAACAACCGATGCGTTCGAGAATTTTTCGTGATCCTCTATGAAGAGTATGATGTCCTCGTCGGGGAGCTCTTTGTACCATTCAAGACCGAGCAGAGCGGCGAAGTTCATAAGATAGCCGCCGACAAGGATACCCTCTGCTTTTCCGGGTGTAAGGGCGCGCCATTCGCTGTTTTTGACGTATTCGAGATCGGTGGACATAAGGCGCTTTTCAAAATTGATCAGTGTGTAATCGATCGGAGGCTGCTCAAAGAATCTCGGGGATGAGCCATAGAAGGTGACAAGACCCGTCATATGATTTACGGCGTTGAGAACAGTGGTACTGTCGCTGTAGCTGCAAAGGATCTTGGGGTTCTTTTTGATATTCTCGTAATCAATAAAAGGCAGGATCTCGTTGCCGACCTCACCGCCCGTGAAGAAGACCATTTTTACCTCGGGGTCTGCGATCATGGTGTTGAAGTCCTCTGCTCTTTCCTCGATGCTGCCGGCGTAATCGTTGGTGGTCGAGAAGAGATATTTTGAGAATTTAACCTTATATCCGAGCTGGCGCAGATTCTCTGCGGCGCGCTCAATGGGATCGCGCTTAGCTCTGTATGAAGGGGCGATGAAGCCTATGGTATCTCCCTTTTGTAACATTTTCGGTTTGATCATTTGTATGTCCTCCAAAGTATGATATACATAAATTATAATGCCGAAAGTGAAAAAAGTCAAGTTATTTGGGCAAAAAACTTGACTGCGGGGCTATAATATGTTAAAATGTATAAAACTAACCGTTTGGAGAAATCGCATTGTTATTAGCAGCAGAGAGAAAGAAAACGACCGCGTCATTTGACGATAAATTGCTTTTATTTGCGGAAGGTGAAAGACTGCCATTCGCTTATCGCTCGCCCGTGCCCGAGATCACGCCCTATTCGTTCACCGAAGCAAGGATGATCGAAAGGATCGGCGAGTTTGAAATTTCACGCACGGATAAGGATCTTATTTGCAGGTACATCGGAAACCCTTCCGGCTTTGCATTGATTGCGCCTTTAGATGAGGAAAGCGATATTTTTGATAAAATGGAAGTTGTTCTCGGTTATCTGCGCGCTGCATATTCGATTGAGCTTTCTATGAGATGTATTGAGGGATTTGAGGATATTATCCTCCGACTTGCGGAAAGATGCGGATGTCTTACCGACATTTACCGTGAAGATGACAGCACCCGTCTGCCTATTGCTCAAGGCAAACCCGATTCCGCGTTCATTGCGGTTTCCTTACCGATAATCGCGCTTATGTACCGTCGAATATCGGCTTTGCGCGGATTTAATTTCAAGATCACTTTTTCAGACGGGCTTCCCTGCCTCGTTTTTTCGGCTAAAGTAATATTGTCCGACGGCGGCTGTATCGACGATATTCCCGAGCATTGCCGTCTTTGTGATATTGCAAGGAATGATGAAATATCCTACGTTTTTCGAATGAGCGAGATCGACGAGGAGTGTAGTTACGGGCGGTTATTCAAGCTTTCCCTCGCTATCTGTCCGCAAACGGTTGACCCGCGCGGAATACTTCGCGCACCCGAATGGAAAATGCACACCGAAAGCATTCTCTCCAAGATCGACCTCGACGTACCCGGAAGATTCTGAACAAAAAGAGCATTGGATCGCAACCCAATGCTCTTTTTCTTATTTCAAAATCAATTCCATTCCGATCTTCTGCTTATGCAGTCCGATGGATTCGTAGAAGGCAAGCGCGGGCTTGTTGTCAGCCCATACGTTGAGCGTTACGTTGTAGCAACCGCACGCCTTGGCGTATTCAACGACATAATTATAAAGTGCTTTGCCGATGCCCTTGCCGCGGATGTTTTCGTCCACGCAAAGATCGTCGATATAAAGCGTTTTCACATCGGTCAGAATGTTGTCATCCTTGTGCTGAACGAAAATGCAAAAGGCGTATCCGAGCACCTCGCCGTCGCTTTCGGCAACGAAGATCGGGCGGGTATCATCCCCGAGGATGGCATCAAGCTCGTGATCCGTGTACTTCTTTGCTCCGCTTTTGAACAGGTCAGGGCGGGCGTTGTGATGTACTTCAAGAACTTGCGAGAGCAGCTCGCCGATTCTAACTTTATCTTTATTTTCTGCGCGTCTAATTTCCATTTTAATATGTAAAATCATCCCTTACGATATTTTCGATCTCGGGAGCGTTCTTTTCGAGGAAGGATCCGGGTCCGCAAACGATCATAATTAGATCTTCGGTGTGCTTTACGTCACGCAGATAGGGGAATTTGTCAAGCGCGGCGGAAAATGCCGCAACGTTTTCATATTGTTCTGTCGAAGGATCACCCTCGCCTACGGTCACGATCTTATCAAGCTTTCCGCCAAGCTCTTCATCGGATGCAACACGTTCGAGTATCGGCGTGCTATTGGCAGTTTCGGAATCAATAATGATATTGACGCGTCTTCCTCTCTCGGAAACGATCGCCTTCAGGTCGCTGATCACGAAATCGACAGCCTGAACGTCGGCGTGCTCGAAGGCGCAAAGCAGGGTGTAGGGCTTGATCGAGATCATATCTCCGCGCCACTCCATCTTTCTGCCGTTGATGGCTGCATATGCATCCTCGTCGGTGATCTTGATCCTCAGCTTTGCAAGCTCGCGGATAGTGGTGAGGGTGCTTGCGGAAAGTGCGACCATCGACTGAAGCTGAGTGCCCGCGACTGCGCTGAAATTGCGGTATGTAAAAGGAATTCCTCGGAAACCCGGAGTACCCGTTTCGATCTCTCCGCGAGCCACGACGGCATGGTTGCAGTTGAGTTCCGTGCAAAGATTATAAAGCATACGGCGGCTTTCCTTTTGCTGAGGCGCACTTATGATCTCCTCTACTCCACGACGGGCGATGAGCTTTATCATATCAGCCTCTTCGGGGAATATCTCGTTGCAATGGATCATCTTCGGCTGAGGAATGATCGATGCAACTGCGGCGGGCATACGTCCGAGGTCGATCTGCATAATGATATGCGAGATCCCCATCTCTGAGCAAGCGCAAAGGGCGCCGAGAAGAAAGACCTCGTAAACGCAGGGGCGAGCATATTCTTCTTCGCTTTTGGAAGTAAGCGAACGCTCGACGGTGCGAATTACTGTCATTATGCGGGAGATGACCTCTGCGGGAAGCGCTTCACCGTTGACGGTGATCGCGGTTTCGGGCGAACGGGTAACGTCAAAATTCACCGTTGCGCTGCTGACGCCCGCATGCTTGAGTGCGGCACTGACGGACATAGCGGTATACGCGGAATCCTGTCCGACAACGGCAAGAGTGATGCCGTTTATCGGTCTGACTGCGAGATTTTTGCAGACAGCGTCGCTGAGGGTCTTGTAGTGAGCGGAAAGATTGCGGATGGGTTCTGTGGGTAGCTGTGTCAGATACTTTCTGACTGTGTGGATCTTCATGGTTCCTCCGAGGTAGTTGCGTAAATGTGTTCGATTATTATTTCAAAAATGTAAGCGTATTTCCGTCGCCCATAAGGAATGAGGCGGTGCGGTCAAATTCTTCCCTGAGCTTTTGTGCGCGGGCGCTTTCGGGGTCAAAATTCTTGATCCTGACGGCGCGGAGAAGAATATTCTTCGGTGTGTCATCGGGGTCGACGAGCTCGCAGGCTTCGACGGTATATCCGCGGCTTGCAAGGAATGAAAGGCGAAGCGAATCTGTGAGCGCATCGCACATCTTTCGGCGCAGGATGGGATATTTCGAGACGAATTCAAGCTCGCGGCAGTCGATCTTGCTTGAAAGCTCGCGCTGACAGCAGGGTGTTGAGAGTATCACTCCCGCGCGGTGCGATGCGGCATAGCGAAGAACGATGTCGGTTGCGACGTCGCAGGCATGGAGAGACACCACGAGATGCGGCTCCGTGCCCGGTGCAAATTCGTTAATGTCACCGCAGATAAAGGTAAGTCCGTCATATCCGAGCCTTGAAGCGACGCCCGAGCAATACTCGATAACGTCAGCCTTGAGGTCAACTCCGGTCATTTCGACCTCGCGCTTTTTGATCGCGGTGAAATAATGATATATTGCAAAGGAAAGATAGCTCTTTCCGCAGCAAAGGTCATAGATCAAGAGTTTTCCTTCTCGAGGAAGGTTGGGATAAATATCCTCGACGTATTCAAGGAATCTGCATATCTGTCTGAATTTATGCTGCTTTTTATCGTGGATCCTGCCGTTTTTGTCGCAAATTCCAAGCTCGACGAGAAAGCTTTCGTTGCCCGAAAGAATGTGATTTTTCTTTCTGTCGTTCGATCCCGCGCTGATGATCTTATCCTTTTCGACGCCGGATGAAATAGCATTTTTGACCTTTCGATCTCCCGAAAGAAGCTCTTTACCCGATTTCGAGCATTTGAATTCAGCATCGCCGAGAGTCGTCAGTATATTGATCTGTGAATGTGACAGCGCAAGTGCGCCGATCGTTTCCGCGTCATCAAGCGAAATGTTCTTTTGAATTGCCTTGCCGTCCTTCATCAGTGTTACGCGGCGGAGCATCAGCTGCTCACCGATCTTGACGGGAGAGAGCTCGGTTTTCAGCTCTTCTGCTGATGCAGGCTTTGAGAAGACCGCCTTTTTGAGTACTCCCGCGCATACCGCCTCAAGGATGAGGCTGACGGCGTTATTTCTTGTTTCTGTCATTTGTCCTTTTTCTTTTCCCAAGGCATTTTAATTCGCGGTTCCTCGCGGTTCATTATGCGCTTGATATTGGGTATATGTCTGCAAACGATTACAACGGTGATAAGGAAAGCTATCGGCATTCGGAAGCCCGCCGTTGCGCCGTCACCGTACATGATGGTGTACCAAAGGTCGATAAAGAGGGGCAAAAATACCGCCGTCATTACCGAAGCCATCGAAACCAAACGTGTACCTATCGCAATGATGGCAAAAATGATAAGAATAAGAAGGAATACGGGAGGGTCGCAGACGAGCATCATTGCAAACATTGCAAGCACGCCCTTTCCGCCCTTGAATCGGTAATAGATCGGGAAGCAATGTCCCATTACAACGAAGAGACCCGAAATATACGCGCCGGCGTATCCGAAAAACAGGTAGCCGAAGCAGATCGGAAGAATGGTCTTAGCGATGTCACCGAAAAGGGTGAGCAGTCCGCCCGTCTTGCCGAAAGTGCGGAACATATTCGTCATTCCCGCATTTCCGCTTCCGTGGTTGCGGATATCGCTCTTATATTTTTTGGTCGAGATAATTATCGCCGCGTTCACACTTCCGAGAAAATATCCTGCAGTCATCGAAAGAACAACAGCGAGAGCCATCAGAAGCCAGAACCAGAAAGATTCCGCCGTCAGCGAAAGCTTTTCGGTGATTATGCCGAACAGCCCGTTTTCTATGATCTTTATGAGCATCAAAAGTCACCTCAAAAGTTGATTTTTGTTAAGAAAAACAAAGATAAAACTCAATTTACGTCCATGATATATTATATCAAATCGCGAAGGAAAATTTATGATAAATTTGAAACTAAATTGTTATATAAACAATAATTTTTATTCAAGAAATTTGTCGAAATTAATTGCATTCAAGCAAGTTATATGGTATAATATATTTCATTAGCAAAGCAAAACCAAGAAAGGCTACTCACTATGAAAAGATTAATGCTCGGAAACGAAGGCATCGCGCGCGGTCTTTACGAAGCGGGATGCGAGCTTGTTTCCTCTTACCCCGGCACTCCCTCCACGGAGATCACAGAATTTGCCGCAAAATATGCGGAGATAGATTGCGAATGGGCTCCAAACGAAAAGGTCGCTCTCGAGACCGCATTCGGCGCTTCTCTTGCGGGACACAGAGCCGCTTGCGCTATGAAGCACGTCGGTCTCAACGTTGCCGCAGACCCGCTCTTTACGCTTTCCTACACCGGCATCAACGGCGGACTTATCATCTTTGTTGCCGATGACCCCGCTATGCACTCCTCGCAGAATGAGCAGGATTCGCGCAACTACGCCATCGCGTCGAAGATCCCTATGTTCGAGCCTTCGGATTCGGACGAGGCGCGCAGAATGGTACATACCGCTTACGAGGTATCCGAAAAGTTCGACACCCCCGTTCTCTTCCGCATCTGCACAAGAGCGGCGCATTCGCAGAGCCTTGTGACCGAAGAAGATCGCAGAGAGCCCGTCGCGGTTCCTTATGAGAAGAAGCCAGCAAAATACGTTATGATGCCCGGCTACGCGAAGCTGAAGCATCCCATAGTTGAAGAAAGAACTCAGAGGCTCACGGATTACGCCAACAATTCGGGGATCAACGAGATCAGCGGCACGTCCGAGGAGCTGGGAATCATCACCTCGGGAATCTGCTATCAGTACGTCCGTGAGACCTTCTCCGAGGACGAGGCAAAGGTTCTCAAGATCGGAATGCACAATCCTCTTCCCACCGAGCTTATCAAGGATTTTGCGTCTTCGGTGAAAAGAGTCGTTGTCGTTGAGGAGCTTGACGACATTATCGAAAAACATTGCAAGGCTCTCGGGCTCGAGGTTGAGGGACGAAATCTCTTCTCCCCCATCGGCGAATATTCGCAGCAGACCGTCGCAAAGGCGTTCGGCAAGGCTTTGCCCGAGGCTCACGCACCCGAGGCTCTGCCCGCGCGCCCTCCCGTTATGTGCTCGGGATGTCCCCACAGAGGTCTTTTCTACGTTATTTCAAAGATGAAACTGACAGTCCTCGGCGACATCGGATGTTACACCCTCGGCGCACAGAAGCCGCTCGACGCGCTTGATTCTGTACTCTGCATGGGTGCGTCCGTATCCGGGCTTCACGGATTTGTAAAATCCACTCCCGGATCGGAAAAGAAGACCGTTGCCGTTATCGGTGACTCGACCTTTATGCATTCGGGTATGACGGGTCTTTGCAACATTGCATACAACGGCACCAATTCCACCGTTCTTATTCTCGACAACTCGATCACGGGTATGACGGGTCATCAGCAGAATCCCACAACGGGCTTCAACCTTCGCGGCGAGCCTGCGGCGAAGATCGACCTTGAAGCGCTCTGCCGTGCTCTCGGCATCAACCGCGTGCGTGTTATCGATCCTTACAACCTTGATGAATGCAAGACGGCTCTGACAGAGGAGCTTGCGGCTGACGAGCCTTCCGTTATCATCTCGCGCCGTCCTTGCGTACTGCTGAAGTCGGTCAAGACACCGCCCGCAATGCACGTTGACAGCGACAAATGCCGTTCCTGCCGCCGTTGCATGGGTCTTGGATGCCCTTCGCTCTCCTTCAAGGAAGGCAAGGCAGTGATCGACTCTACACTTTGCACCGGTTGCGGCGTTTGCGCTCAGCTTTGTGCATTCGACGCTATTAAGGAGGGTAACTGATATGAAAACGACCAATATTATGATAGTGGGAGTCGGCGGTCAGGGCACGCTCCTTGCAAGCAAGCTTCTTGGAAAGATCCTTATCGGGCTTGGATATGACGTCAAAGTCTCCGAGCTTCACGGAATGAGCCAGCGCGGCGGAAGCGTCACCACCTACGTCAAATACGGCGAGAAGGTATATTCGCCCGTTATCGAAAGCGGTGAGGCTGACTATATCGTTTCCTTCGAAAAGCTCGAAGCGGCTCGTTGGGCACATTGCCTGAAGACGGGCGGCAAGCTCATCACAAATACACAGGAGATCTCGCCCATGCCCGTAACCTCGGGCGCGGCTGAATATCCGACAGATATTCTTGACACTCTCGCGGCTCGCGGAGTTGATATTGACGCATTTGACGCGCTCACTCCCGCGCTTGAGGCAGGCTCGCAGAAGGCGGTAAACATTGTCCTTATGGGCAGACTCGCGCGCCATCTCGGAATCGACGATGAGCTTTGGCTCGAAGCGATCAAAACAAGTGTTGCACCAAAGTTCGTTGAGATGAATCTCAAGGCATTCGAAGCCGGTTATAACGGATAAATTATAAACAGAAGGGAGTCAGATTTTGACTCCCTTTTTATAGAAAAAAGTAAATAACTATTGACAAACACTCTTAAAAGTGGTATGATTAATCTGTCAAATGACAATCCAATTAAAAAGGAGAAATGTTATGAAAAGAATCATTTCTATCGCTCTCTCGCTCCTCTTCGTCACTGCGGCGCTCCTTCCTCTTACATCCGTAAGCGCTGCGGACGGCAACATCCTCGACCTTCAGCCCGACGGAACAGTTGTATTCGTTCCCAACTTCAACGGCGAAGCAGGCATTTACGAGCCCGGTCTTCTTTCCGGTTCTCCCCAGGTCGATGTTGACCCCACCAACCCCAACACCATCACCGTACAGACCACCAAGAACAAAACTGCTTCCTATTGGGGCGGCTTCATTGAGACACTTCCCCTCAATGAAAGAACTTGCTACACCATCTACTACACCGTTTCCCGCACCGGCAACCACTCCGTGGGCGTTTATGCCGATTCGGTTTACGGCGCATACGGCTATCCCAACAAGATCAAGCTTATGAACAAGGGCAGCTCGCTCACAGGCCACGATTACGTTCAGTTCTCTGCTGTCAGCGACACCATCTACTCCACCACCGATACACCTTCGGTTCAGGAATACGCTCTCGAGGTCAACGGCGTAAACTGCACCACAGCCACCTATATCAAGGACAACACAGGCAATTATCTCCTTGTTGACCAGGGCATTGAAGGACAGATCCCCTACTTTATGGCAGACGTTCTCGGTCTCTTCTTCTACTCCTACTACTCCGGACACGTTGTAACCATCAGCGATTGCTACGTCGTTAAGGGACTTTCCTTCGGCGAGGTCGTATATCCCGAGCCCACCACAGCTCCCGAAACTACCGAGGCGCCCGCTACCACCGCAGCGCCCGAGACCACAAAGGCTCCCGAAACCACCGCGGCTCCCGAGACCGACGCTCCCACCGAGGCTGCTCAGCCCGAAGCTACAAAGGCTCCCGCAGTTGACACCAAGCCCGAAGAGCCCGCAAAGAAGTCCGGCTGCGGCGCAGTCATCTCCGGATCTGCAATCATCGCAACCGCAATTCTTGCAGTTCCCGTATTCGTTCGCAGAAAGAGAAAGTAATATATATGCTATATGCAATAAGCCGATCCTTGTGGATCGGCTTATTGCATATATTGGACTTGGAATTAAACGAACTAAGTTTTGGCTGATTCTCAGTAACAAAAGTTATTCTTATTGAATCTTCTTCCTTATTTCAGCAATTCGCATTTTTGTTTTCTCATCAGTCAAGTATTTTTCGATAAGCTCCAGCTTACGTACATCCCAGTGAAGCCAATGAATTGTTTGCTCCAGTGATTTTTCCAAATAAGGTAAAGCTTCTTCATACTTTTCTTCCATCAACAAATGAACATACTTAACGCGATTTCTTGTATATTGTCCACTTGCAGAAAAATACATCAATTCGGTATCGGCTTTTTGAGATTCGCCCGCTCGAAAATAAATCTCACACATCAAGCAATGTGAGGAATGAATATCTTCCGGATTATCGCGCAGTTTTTCTGCAAATTTTTCGGCGTTGCATACTATCTCTTTCTTCTTGTTGTCGTTCAATTCCATCGAACAAGCAGAAAGCCATTCGAGTGAAAGATTAAGAAGTGACCGCAAAAGTTCTATCGAATTGGGATTTGATTTGAGCAAGCAATATAATTTTCCATATCTTTCGCCATAATTATCGCTCTTCTCTTTATCGCAATTCCATAGTGAATTGATGCTTTTTATTTCTGAACTTAATTCCTCTTTGTTTTTCTTTGCATTCCCGAGAAGAGCATCGGTTGTAATGCCGAAAAGATCAGCGATTGGAACAAGAAGGGATATGTCGGGATTCCCCGCACCCGTTTCCCATTTGCTAACAGCTTGAGTGGTAACAAGCAATTTTTCTGCAACTTCCTGCTGAGTGTATCCCATGTTTTTTCTGTATTTTTTGAATGTTTGAGCGAATGTCATAACAGTACCTCCATAATATCATTCAGCGCTGTGGTTATATTATATCACGTCTGAACATCGTTGTCAAACAACGCTTTTTCCGATAAAAAACAACCGATAGTTGAAAAACAGCACCGAGTTTCGGTGCTGTTTTCATATTGTAAATCTCCAAGGCTTGAGCCGGTCCTTTTCGTCGGCGTAATCAATGCCAATGCGAGGAGATGTGTTTATTTCATCTGGAACAAATCCGTCGTTCTCAAGCCACAGCTCGTCCGAGAAGACAACGTCGGAGCCGTTGTGCTTGCGTTCGATCGCAAGCTTCTTGGTCAGCTTGCCGGGGCCGTTGGCGGTTTCGATGCCTCGGATGAGTACCGCCTGCGGGTCGCCCTTTGCGCCCGTGACGATGTTGAGCATATTGTGCATACCGTAGCAGAGGTAGACGTAAACCGTACCGCCCTTGTCCCACATCACCGAAGTGCGCGTAGTTTTGCCCTTTGAAGCGTGGCAGGCGGTGTCGTCCTCGCCGCGGTAGGCTTCTGTCTCGGTGATCCGGTATTTCACCACTTCCCCGCTCTCACTTCGTCTGCAAAGTAGCTTTCCGAGAAGTGCGGGAGCGACATCGAGGACATCGGCGGTGTAAAACTCTCTGCCGAGTCTTTTGGATCTATTCTTTTGTGCCTGATTTGCCTCGCGGCGGGCGGTAAAGAAGGAATCAAGAAGCTCTTTGCATTCCTTTTCGAGTACTCCACGCTCAATAACGGTTTTGCATCCGAGAGGATAATCAAGGAGCGAGAAAAGCCCGCCGAGAGCGCCCATTTTCGTGTCTGACGCGCCGAAAACAACGCGGTCGAGTCTTGCGTTGAGGATCGCGCCCGCGCACATTGGGCAGGGCTCGAGTGTCACGTAAAGCTCGCATCCCGTAAGCCGCCAACCGCCGAGTTTGGCGCAAGCCTCGTTGATGGCAAGTATCTCAGCGTGTGCAGTTGCTCCTTCTCCGCTCTCGCGGCGGTTCTGACCCCTGCCGATGATCTCACCGTTTTTGACAACGACTGCGCCAACGGGGATCTCACCCGCTTCGCGTGCCGATTCTGCCAGGCGGAGAGCTTCATTCATAAAAACAATATCTTTTTCCGTCATATCATTGCATAAGTGGAAGCATCAGCGCGTAGAAAACAAGGATTCCCGCGAGGACGAGCGACACGGCGATATGGACGATCATCACGGGATTGAAGAACCCTTTTGCAAGCTCTTTTCTCCCGAGGGTGTGCTTTTGAGTGGGAACTGCTGCCGGGGCGGGCTCTGCGCGGCGAAGTGTCTTATACAAGAACCAACCGCCGATGGCGAGTCCGAAACAGACAAGCGTCATATCGAGCACAAAAAGGAGCTTATTGATCTGCTCGTCCTTGGCGTTCTGCTCGTAGACCACTTGCTGGATCACGCTGTAAAAGTTGTTGAAAAGATGGATAAAGGTCGGTGCCCAAATCGAATCGGTCTTGACGTATACCGCGCCGAGGACTATGCCTGCAATAAATGTATAGAAGAACTGCGCAAAATTGCCGTGCATCAAGGCAAAGAGCAATGCGGAAAAGAGGATGGCGGTATTCTTACCGTATGGCAGAAGATTCGAAAGGATGCATCCGCGGAAGAGGAATTCCTCGCTGAGCGCGGGGACTATCGCGATCGATATGAAGGTCATCAGAACGCGGACGGGCGAGGACAGCGGATCGGTCTCGAACAGCGGGCCGAAATCGATGAAGGATACCATAAAGGAATTGATATACGCCGCACCGACAACGATGCCTATCGATCCGAGGATAACGATGGGAGTATTCGGCTCAAGCTTTACTCCGAGGCGCATTGGCTCGGGGTCATCGTTTCGAGTCATAAACTTAAATACAAACGCGGGAATAAGGAATGATATGAGATACGCAAAAAGCGCAAGAGTCTGCTCGAAGGCGTAAAGAAGATCGGACGCGTTGATCCCTTGCTCGCGCGCGAAGGTGCGAAGCACTTGGTCGAATGCCGGTGCAATGCCATATGCCACCGTCGAGATCGTCTGCAAGAGGATCGTGTTCAAAAGAACCGCGATCGCTATTCTAGTACATAATCTTTTATATTTTATATTCTGCAAAATATCGCCTCATTTCATATCGGGTATAATAAAATTATACACCATAGCAGAGCTTTTGTCAAGACAAAATTACAGAGCCGCCACTTGGACGGCTCTGTATATGTATTAAAGAATTAGTGAACGATGCAACGCTCGGTATCCTTGTCGAAGATGTGGAGACGGCTCATGTCGAAGGCAACCTTGATGGTGTCGCCTGCACGAGAGGTCGAACGAGAGGATACACGTGCGATGAGTCTGGTCTCCTCACCAACGTTGAGGTAGAGGTAGATCTCAGCACCCATAAGCTCGGTTACGTCAACGTAAGCGTCGAGCTGGCTGTCGGGGTTGTTAGCAAGCTGGCTGGGCTCGTCGTGAATAGCCTCGGGACGGAGACCTGCAACAACTTCCTGACCGATGTAATCCTTGAGGTCGGGGTTGTTTGCCTTCTCTGCGGGAAGCTTGATGGAGAGGTTCTCGAAGTTGAAGTATACGTCCTCACCCTTCTTCTCGAGCTTACCGTTGATGAAGTTCATCTGAGGTGTGCCGATAAATCCTGCGACGAAGATGTTTACGGGATAGTCATAGAGGTTCTGAGGAGTGTCAACCTGCTGGATAAGACCGTCCTTCATAACTACGATACGGGT
>JAFQGP010000146.1 GCA_017415485.1 Clostridia bacterium | reverse complement strand
GCAACAACGGGTTCTCGGTGCGCTGCGTGTATGATGGGTCCTAGGCTTCCGGTTTCCGGTTCCTGCCCCTCCGTTCTCTCATCAAGGTTAAAACATATCCATAGTGGCTCAAAAAGGAGAGGGGCCCATAATGAATGTATCTTTAACGTTTCCAGCCGTAACGCTCAAAAATTTTCGCTTGCGCCTTAAACGCATCCATATGGCACATCATCCCAAGATACGACGTAACCGACTCTAAACTTCCCCGCCCTTTTTCTAGTTCATATGCCGACCGCGAAAAGTTTCGCATCAGTCTTTTTCCTGGCAACACCGCTCCGTCTCGCACCACCGCGCCGAGAAACGGCACTCCTTGCCACGTGCCAATCACGCGTGTCTTTTTTGGGTTCATCGCCATCCCATATCCTTGCATAAACGATCCAATCGCTTTAACATCTAGCAAAGCCTGTTCCAGTTCATCTTCCGTCACCACAATATAAAAATCATCCACATACCGCCCGTAATGTTTATAACCTAAATCAAACATAATAAACCGGTCTAAAACGTCTAAATAGATGTTCGAGAAAAACTGCGATGTCAAATTTCCAATCACCATGCCTTGACCTGGCGGCTGGCAAAACAAACTCTTGTCTTCCGGCAACCCCCGCCAATCGCTATACGAACCTTGAATACTCACCCCCTTCACCGGATCATCAAAAATTACCTCATGAATCGCGTGCTTTAGAACCTGGTATCTTTTGCCTTTATTCCCAGCAAACTGCTGATCTAATCCCCACATCACCCGCTTATACAAAATATCGCGTTTAATGTGCATGAAATATCCCGAGATATCCATTTTGATCACATAAGTCTTTTTCTGAAACCCTTGCGACACCGCAGCCGTGTGATGTCTCAATCTCTCAATACAAAACGACGTGCCTTTTCCCACTCGGCAACTCCCCGATTCATAGCAAAGCCGCTTGTCCCACCACGGCATAATTGCATCCACGATATAATGATGCACCACCCTATCCACATACGGCGCTGCAAAAATCTCCCGCTGCACCGGCCGAAACACAATGTGCGCCGTCCCGCGACTCGGTTTATAATCTAAATCCCACAGCGCATCTCTAAGCCGCGACAAGTTTTCAAATAAATTCGCTTCAAACGTATGCGTATCGTGCGTTTTACGTTTCCCGCCCTTGCGCGCCTGTAATTCCGCCAGATATAGCTCTAAAAACATCATGTTTTTCGGGTCTTCTTTTAGCCATTCGCGCACCCCTTCGTCTTCGACTTTCCTCAGCAACCCGTAAAAATCATCCATTAAGCTTTTCCAATAAAATCTTTCAAAACCAGCTTCTTCAGTGTGTTGATGTTCTCGCCAATTAGTGCCGCCGTCTCATACGGCCAAGTCCGAAGTTCCGCGAGCAGTATCAGCCCCGCCGCTAGCGAATTAACATTCTCGAGAATTGCCATTCCCGCGTCATCTTTTCCTACTAACCCGTCCGTCAGCATCCCGTATATCATCATAATCCGATGCACATTTTCCGCCATAGTTTTTCCCACTGCATCATAATAACCCCGTTCCAACTTTTTGATTCGCGGTAGTAACTGCCGTTCCACCATCAAAAGCGCGTTGAAAATCGCCGGATCCATATCTTTCGGCTTCAAAACGTTATGTAATCTCTCGCGTCGCGTTTCTTCCGTGCGCCGAAGCGCCGCATAATCATCATCCGTAATCGGTCTCGGCAAAGTAAAAATATAAACCCCGTCTTTCGACTTGTCTATTTTAATGCCTTCTTCATAATCTTTTATTTTAGCAACAAAATCCTCAATATTAAACAAGCTCGTAGCAAATTGCGACTTCAAAAACCGATCCGAATCTTGTAAAATTCGCGCCTTGCGCCCCATTCTGGGCGCAAGGCGATAAGCATAGTAGAGTGCCGAAAATTCCATCAGCTTGTACCACCTATCGTCGTCCGAAAGTGACGGAAAGGCGATGATCCGATCTTGGTTGCCGATTTCCATTTCTTTCACCCGCCGTTTGATCGCGCGATATTTTTCGCGTTTTTCCGCCTTCGCCAATCGCACCGAATCCTGTTCTGGCTCCGCGCCTCCTACTCTTTTGCGCGCAATCTCTTCCTGCTCCGGTTTCGAGAAGGTTTTTTCAAAGCTTTTCTTGTTGTTCGGCGCTGCCGCTGCCACTCTTTTCATCAACGGCGTTGCCGCAACATCTTTATTTTTCTTTTTGCCTTTTTCTTCTGGCGTTATCATCTTGTCGAGTGACAACATTATTTTTTTCACCTTTCCGCTGCGCTTGCGCCTTTGGCGCGCGCAGCTTTTTTCATTTCACGAGAGAACGGAGGGGCAGGAACCGGAAACCGGAAGCCTAGGACCCATCATACACGCAGCGCACCGAGAACCCGCGGTAGCGAGAGTTGCTACCCTGCGGATTGACATTCGTCGCATTGACGCTCAGGGTGTACATAATCGTGGCACTGTAGTAAGTAGAAGACCAGAAGTAGCCGTTGCTACCCTGATAGCGGGCTGAGCTATCGTCGAAGCTGCCGGAGAGGGGCGTTCTAAGCGCGTTAACGAAATCTGCATTGCTAGAATATTTATTTCTTAAGTTTTGGAACTCACCGCCTCCGCTTGCCGTAACTGCACCACCGGTTGGCAACCGCCAGCCCGCAGGGCAGATGTCATATTCGGCACTGTCCGTATCCGTATGGTCACTAGCGGAGCAGTAAGTTCCTACCGTAGCAGCACAGTAGTTATAATACACACCTACTGGCTCTGTTCTCAAATCATCCGTGATTGTTGTGTCGCCAAGCATTGCCAACTGTCGTTTCTGGTTTTTTGACGCCACGTTAATCATCGGCACTGTATAGCTCGTAAAGCCTGAAGTCTTGATAATACCATCACTATCACTCCCCTTTGCGAACGTTGTCGCAAACGCTGTCGCAGCATCATAGCCGGTTTGCCCTTGCGCTGGCATATTGGTATTTGCCGAAGAAAGCGTCACGGTCGTCGTGTTCGGGTCAAGCGCCAAGTTCTCTAGCATCCAATATTTCCCGTCTTTCAACTTTCCGATTAAGTAAGCCTTACTATCGCGGTTATCGTAAAGATAGAACGTATCACCAATATCTTTAGTCTCATCCATACCAGCGAGAATCGTCCCGAGATTGCCGTCTTGCATATAAAGAATGTTTTCAATGGTTGCTGTTGCGATAAAATTGATTGTTGTTGTGTAAGTTCCTGGCGTCTGCGCCGCATTCACGCGCGAGCCAAAATAAAATGTTGTTGTTACGCCGTCCGTCACGCCGCTATAGCTGTTAATTTGTGTCGGGCCCGATGGAATTGGCAAATAATTTGTCTCCGAATAGCTACTCGTCGTTGCGCTCGTCACCTTAAAGCCCCAAGAATTCAAAGTGAAATCACAAGTTGCGCCCGTCGCCGCCGTGCAAGTATAACCATTTGCGTGACCTTCACTGTCTGCCACCAAGCTCGGAATCGTTGCGCCCGTCGAGCTGTCCGTCAAAGCGGTTGTCGTGTTCATGACCAGATTGAAACCATTTGCATTGCTCGTCCCCACTATCACATCCACGCCGACCTCGTCAAAGCTCGCCGTCGCCATCG
>JAFQGP010000145.1 GCA_017415485.1 Clostridia bacterium | reverse complement strand
TCTTCGACCTCAAGACCGAGGTAGTCAAGATTCGATTTTAGCATACAAGCAACCGATTCCATAACGCTTCGCACAAAATGGGCTCTCGTATGCTCGGTGGTGAGTCCGGTGAAACTGCCTCTTGCCGCGGGATTGTACTTCGGCATCGTTGAGCCGCAAAGGTAGGGAAGAAAGGTGAGCCCCGCACTTCCGGCGGGAACGCTCTCCGCCAAAGCATCAAGCTCGGCAAAGGTGTAATTCTCGCAGAGCGCGTTTCTGAACCATTTCAGCGCCATTCCCGCTGTCGGAGTCCAGGAAAGCAGGCAATATTTGCCGTCATAATTGTAATGACAGGGGACGATGCTTTTTTCATCGTATTCGGGAACGGTATCGGAGGGGAGAAACAGAACCATAGTAGTTCCCGTCATCAGACTGACTGCTCCTTGCTTGACAACGCCCGCGCCGATAGCACCCGCGATCTGATCAATGGCACCGGTGACGACCTTGATCCCTTCATACTCGCCCACCTCTTCCGCGCTTGAATGCAGAGAGGGAAGCATTGATCTGTCAACACCGATAAAATCAAGCATTTTATCCCACCATTCCGCTCGATGTATGTCGAAATAGATGGTGGAGGATTGAAGAGTTTTTTCGGTGATGAATCTGCCCGTGAGCTTATAAAGTATCCAATCCTCGAGAAGAAAGATCTTTTTTACTTTCTTCCATATATGGGGCTCGTTTTGTTTTACCCAGAGAAGCTTGCAGGCGGGCCACGTTGCGGTTATTTCGGGTTGACCCGTGATCTCATAAACTCGTTTGTGACCGAATTTTTCCGTGATCAGCTCTGCTTCTTTCGTCGCTCTGTTGTCGAGCCACACGATGGCAGGGCGAACGGGCGTGCCGTTTTCATCGGTAAGTATAAGAGTTTCGCATTGGGTATCGACTGCAAGTGCATCGACGCTGAGCGATGACTTGATCTTGGCGATCTCCGAGCGGACGATCTCCCAATACTTTTCTCCGTCAAATTCAACTATATCGCCGTGTGAATCAAGTGTGTAATCCGCGCAAAGCGAGAGCTGCTGCTCAAGAGCTTCATTGAACACTGCCGTCTTTACAGAGGTAGTGCCAATGTCAATTCCCATCAGATTCATTTTATCTCTTAAGCTGGAGGTCGTAGTGGATATCGTAAGCCTTTTCTTCCTCGGTGAACTTGTGGCGGGTGTCGATCACCTTGCCGTCATTCCACTTTCTGTCCTCAACGTCCTCGGTGGTGCCCATAACGGTAACGTTTACCTGTCTGCGGCGAGCGATGACGTGGTCCCAGTCAATAAAGTAGATGTGAGCAAACAGACCGCCGTCAACGGCTCCGTCCTTGATGGTCATAGTCTCGCTTCTTCCGAAGAATACGGAACGCAGATGACCGTCGGTGTTCATGCTTGAGTAGTCGCCGGGCTCGTTTACGTATCTGCCGAACTTTGAGTGGATGGGTCCGGGATGGCGGTACTGATGCTCCTCGGCAAAATCGGGGATCATCTTTCTCATAATGTCAAGAAGATCGTGCTGAAGATATTCGAGGTCAAAGGAGTCGATATCGTGAGAGCACTCCTGAACCATTACAGAGCAGGTGGTGTGATGCGAAACGATGGATACTGTGCCGTTCTTAACACCGGAAGCCGCAACGATCTCGGCAACCTCCTTGGATATGTCGTGGAAGGTGGGTATCCAACCTCTTGACTGCAGTTCGATCTCTTTTTGAAAAACTTTGAATTCCATAATATAATTCTCCTTTTTTAATATATTTTTATTTTTGTTTAATTAAGTTCTATTTCTTCTTTGCGCTTCTTATCTAATCGTACCATTGCGACAATTATCGATATTATTGTAAATGCATCACTAAAAATGCCTGCCAACGAAAAAACTATGATGTCATATATCAGCCATAATGGATTGATTATCAAATTCAAAATTCTAAGTACCTTGGGATTCGCATTTCCGTTTGCAACGGTAGAAAGTATTTTTGCGGCAATAACCAACAGACTAACCGCACCGTGCCAACTCCATACGCCAATGCCTGCAAACAGTATAGCAAATGCAATTTGAAATCCAAGCACTGATTTACCGCGTTTTATTCGCTCTCTATAAATGCTATTCGTCACGCAGCTCGTAAGATTGGTAGCCATTCCCGTATATGCGCCGAGAAGAAAGTATTGAACGGCAAAAACGAACTCACTGGCTACGCGTATCCAAATTATCTTTTGGTATGATTTGCTTTGAAAAGATATTATGGACAAAAACATTCCGACAAAGCCGATAATTTGAATTACAATCCCATCAGTAAAAAATTCAATCATTTAATTCACCGTTTTGAAATCAGTTATGCTTATTATTGAGTCTCTCCCCAACTGCTCCACCTGGGTGAATAAGAGCAAATTGCTCGTTTTGGTAATCGGTCTCCTCAATGAGAGCTGTCTGTAATGCGTGGAATATCATACAAAGCGCCGTTGACGAGGTTGTACCTTGCGCGTTGTATTTATCCGTCTCTCTGTTGACGTACTGTTTTAGCACCACGTCAGCTCCAAGTGCCAATGGAGATTCAAGGTTTTCCGTTATAGCGATCACCTTTACTCCCTTTTTCTTGCAGATGTCAAGAATGGGTATAAGCTCCCCCGTCTTTCCGCCGCGGGAGGCAAGGACCATAACGTCACCTTCCTGGAGGTATCCTGTGCCGCCGTGAATCGCCTCGGCGGGTGAAATGAACCTTGCGGGACGTTCTATACAGCACATAAGATGCGCGAAATGCTGACAAATTATGCCGCTGTGGCCGCATCCGGAAGCCGCGATGCGAGGGGCATTTTTAAGAAGCTCCACTGCTTTTGAGTAGGTCTCCTCATCAAAATAGTCAAGCATTTTTATAATACATTCGCTTTCGGTGACATAGGCTTTTTTTGCCATTTCAACAGCTTCTTTTTTCATAGCAATACCTCTTAAGGATGAAGCTCATCCCACGCGCGGCGAAGATTTGAGATCATTTCTTCAACCATAGCATAGGGATCTGCGGCTTTCAGTATTCCGCTGGTAGAGCCCGTTGCCTGAGCGCCGAGCTTTATGGTGTTGTATACATCACGGCCATTGGAGATACCTGCGCCCTGTAATACCATAATATCGGAATTGATCTCCTGTACGGTCTTTATGGTCTCAAGAACGTAGTTTGAATCGCTTGTCGTTCCCGTTCCGATAAGTTCGGTGGGCTCTGCAACGATGAGATTGGGCGACATATGGGCGATTTTCTTTACGTCCTCTACCGTATCGGCACAAACGATAGTGGCGAGTCCCACTTCATCGGCGCGGCGTATCGTCTTTTCGAGGGTCTCCATATCAAGGGGCTTTTCGGCGTGATTGAGCATTACACCGACTGCACCTGCCTCCTTGACAGCCTCGGGAAGTACACTGCCAAGGCCTCTGCCGGGGACGAGAGCGTCCATATGCTGCGCGAAAATGAGAATTCTTTCCGTGTTATCAGCCAAAAGCTTTATGTCGGTGTACTGGGGGGTCACGATAATATCAACGTCATATTTTATTGCCACGCGGTCGATGACCTTGGCAAGCTTCAGCATTTCCTCACCCCAGATGATCGCCTTCGGACCGACCTCAAAGAAAGGAGGTTTGATCTTGAATCCCTTATACATATATTTTTATCCTTTCATATTATTATAAAATTTTACTCTATTATTTTACTACATATTGTTTTCTTTGTCAAGACAAATTTCGATTTTATTGCCTTTAAGTTGTCAAAAAAAGAAAACCGAAAGGCATAAGAGCGCAAAAAATAAAAATTTACATTTGAAACTATTGACTTTTTCTATGAAATGTGTTATTCTTCAATAAGAAAGCTTTTAAGGAGAAGAATATGACAGCAGAACAAAGGAAGCGGACTATAAGCGATCTGCTTAAAAATGACGGCTCGGTCAGAGTTACAGATCTTAGCCACCTTTTCGGCGTAAGCGAGGTGACTGTGCGTGCATATCTCGAGGATATGGAAAAAAAGGGACTGTTGACCAGAGTGCATGGAGGCGCGGTAAGCTCTTATAAGCCGTATTACAGCATGAATCTCAATCAAAGATTGGAAACAAATCAAAAAGAGAAGGTTGAGATAGCGGAAAAGATTGCGGCACTTATCGAACCAAACGATACAGTAATGCTGAATGCAGGAACAACGACACTGCTTGCTTTTCGAAAATTTCCCGTAGATTATAATCTTAATATCGTAACGAATTCCATTTCAATAGCTCTCGAAGCATCCGATAATCCGAATTACAACGTCATTCTGGTGGGCGGCTCGGTCAATACAAAATATCAGTTCACATACGGAAACGATGCAACGGATCAGCTTCGCCGATATCACGCAGATAAGCTTATCCTGTCCGTGGACGGTGTCGATCCCACACACGGCTTGACGACCTATTATAACAAAGAGTGCGCGGTCGATATTGCTATGATAGAGCGTTCCTCCGTTTGTATCGTTGCCGCCGACCGATCAAAATTCGGCCACTCCGCGTTTGCAAAAATCAGCGAAATATCGGTTGCGGATTATATTGTTACCAACTCACGCCCGACAGATGAAGCAGCCGATGCTTTTGCGGCTTGGGATGTCAAGGTTTTGTTTTAATAGCAAAAACTCTTTCAGCAAAGGATATAATTATGAATATCACCAACACATACATCGAAAATTGGATAAAAAACTATATGTCTCTCGAAGAGAACAATAATCTGAAAGAACTGCCCGGGTTTGCTTTTGCCGAGCCCATTGTCGGCTTCAGCAAGGGAAGCGATGCACTGTATGATTTTTATAAGGATCATATCGATCCCGAGTTTTACCGCACTCCCGCGGAATGGCTCGAGTCTGCTTTCGGCCATTCATTTGATCCCGAAAAAATAAGCGTCATAAGCTGGTTCTTGCCGCAGACCGATGACACGAAAGAGAAGACACGCGCCCAAAATGATTGCCCTCCGCTCGAATGGACGATGAACCGCGTCCACGGCGAGGATTGCAACCGCCGTCTTGCCAAGGCTCTTGAGGAGCATTTGAGATCTTTCGGCTTTGAAGCGGTTGCTCCGATGTGCTCGGATGAGTTTTTATGGGGGGAGAGCGAGAGATTTGTGAAGATCTCGAATTGGTCTGAAAGACACACGGCGTATATTTCGGGGCTTGGTACATTCGGGCTTTGCGACGGTCTTATAACCGAAAAGGGCAAGGCAGGCAGATTCGGTTCGGTTATCGTAGAACTTCGCCTCGAACCGACTGAACGCAAATACAGTACATATAACGAATACTGCATGGCAAAGGATGGCTGCAGAGCGTGCATCAAGCGTTGCCCCGCCGGAGCTATCACCGAAAAGGGACACAACAAAGTGCTCTGTATGAAATACCATGCTGATGTCATTAAAAAACTCGATCACGAACGCTATGGCTACGACGGATACGCGGTCTGCGGACTATGCCAGACGGGCGTCCCCTGCGAGAGCTGCAACCCCAAGAAAGCGAGGTAAGAATGAAACAATATGCACCCGGTAAAGAACCTCAATACAACCGCGAGGACGATAAGCTCCAACCAGAGGAAATAGTTATAAAGGGCGGCATTTATGAAAAGCTCGATAACTTTTGGTTTTATCATAAGTGGAAGGTCATCACAGTTATAGCAGCATTGTTTCTTGTATGCATTATGTGCATTCAGATGTGCGGCAACGTCGCCGATGACGTCACGCTGATGTACGCGGGCTCGTCCTACCTCACGACCGTACCGAATTACGAAGAGATCCTTGCCAAATTCGAGGAAGTAATGCCCTATGATTTTGACGGCGATGGCAACAAAAAGGTCGAATTTGCCGCACTTAATATCTATTCAAAGGAGCAGATCGAGGAAAGAGAAGAACAAAGAAAAAAGGATGATTCCATTGCTCCGATCAATACGCATATAAATACGCAGGAATATACATCCTTTAACCGTCTGATGCAGACAGGCGAGTATTCCTTCTGCCTTATGGAAAAGTGGCTTTACGACGACATCGCAAAGGGCGTTTTCTGCAAACTTGAGGACACGCTCGGGGCAAAGCCCGAATACGCGATAGATTCCTATGCCGTTATGTTCTGGGATACCGAATTTGCAAAGGCAAATGCCGAAGTTTTCGATGCTATCCCCAAGGAAACAGTACTCTGTTTGAGAATGAAGAATTCCATCACACGCAAGGGCTCCGAAACCAATCATACCCGAGCAAAGGAAATGTTTATTGCAGTTATAAATTATTAACCCGAATAACAAAACAGCACCCGCGAAAGCGTGATGTTCTTATCGGAGAAATTTTATAAGGGGGTATGGGCATAGCCCTGTGCATTTGTTAAACAAATGCGAAACTTGCAATAAAAACAGAAGAGAGAGTAACGCGGTTACAAAATTCCGTGAAGCTCTCTCTTTTTCTGCTTTTTTGTGATATTCTTTGCTTTCGCAAAGAGTGATATTATTGCTACCACAATAGTGATATTGAAGCCTTGCGGCTTCAGTGATATTCTATTCGCCCTAAAACTCGCGAAGCGAATACCACTCGGTGCGAGCCGAATATCACTGCGTAGCAATATCACTCGCCACAGGCGAATAGAACTGTCGTGATACTCCGATCGGAGTATCACGTCAAGGGTGCTGTTTCGTTATCTGTATTGCCTTTGGATCTTGATCGCCATCTCTTCCATTTTCGGATAGCAAGCGTCGAAGAATTTCTTGTAGCATTCGCAGAAGCGGTTGAGCGAGGGGATGCCATCAATTATCGGCTCACGCTCGCGTCTGCATCCGCCGCGGCAGAGAGGATACCACCGGCATTCCTTGCATTCCTCGTTGCAGTGGGTGGAAACGCCGACGAATTTCTTTGCCATATCGCCCGTTATAAGCTCGGCGAAAGAATTCTCGTTTATATTACCAAGCTTCCATTCGTCAAGAACGTAAAAGTCGCAGGGGAAAACGCTTCCGTCGCCTTCGACGACCGTGTAACAGGTGCAAACACCCGCCATCGCGCAGTTTTCGGGCGGTCTGCCGAGAAGCATTCCGATGTAGTTGTCGAAATTGCGGACGCTGACCGGATGACCCGCGCAGAAGTCCTTGTAATACTTGTTGAAAGTTGTTTTAAGGAACTCGGTATATCGCTCCGGGGTCAGAGAAAATACCTTCTTTTCGCCGTCAAACGAGTCAAGGCAGGGAATGAACTGAATAAACCCGAAACCTTTGAGCGCGTCATATACCTTTTTCGGCGAACGTGCGATGAAGTTGTTGACAACGCAGAGAATGTTGAATTCGACGCCGAATTTCTCAAACAATCTTGCGGTTTTCTGCACACGCGAGAAAGTCCCCTTTCCCGCCGCATCAACGCGCAGAGAATCGTGAATATCCTTCGTTCCGTCCATCGAAAGACCAACAAGGAATTTGTTATCCGCGAGAAATTTTGCCCATTCCTCGTCGATTATGTAACCGTTGGTCTGAATGGCATTCTGAACAGTAATATTATTTACGTTATACTTTTTCTCAAACTCGAGCAGCTTGCGGTAAAAGTCGAGCCCCGCAAGGGTCGGCTCTCCGCCCTGAAAGGCGAAGGTAGCCGAGCCGCTTGAGTATTCAAAAGCTTTTTTGATAAGGTTTTCGAGCGTTTCTTCCGACATAATACCATAAGATCTAACCTCGCGGTTGTCGGTTATATCGGCATAGAAACAGTATTTACACCGCATATTGCAAAGCGATGATGCGGGTTTGATAAGAACGCTGATGGGGGGCATGGTTTAAGAAACACAGATGAATGTTGCACCTTCATCAAAGGTAACGGAATTAAAGCCTTCCGAACCTTCCGCAACGTATACAAGATTGCCGTCTACAATCGTAAAATGATTAACTTTTTTGACATTATCGTCATATTGGATAGTTAATGTCAAGGTTTCGTTTTTGTACTTCCATGAGCCTTCTGCGGTGCTATTGCTTGAATTGTCTATGCAGGTGACTGTGCGGTCGGCGTTGAGCTTGATTACAAAAGTACTCTCATTAATCAGCGTTTCATAGATATAAGTCTTGTCAACAAAATCATAATTTTGCTCAGCGCAAGCGGAAAGCGCGACAAGCGCAAGTGCAAAAAGCGCTATAATGGCAATTATTCTTTTTTTCATAACTGTTTTCCTAAATAATCAAAGTTTTGCAAAAGGATCAACGTTGCCCATTACCGCAGGGGTGATGCGGAACTTGAAGGTGAATTCCTTCTCGTCGAATCTGAATTCGGGAAGGAGTGCGGGACCGCAGGAATTCGAGCCGATGCCGGTGTGTCTGTAATCGATATTTACAACGGTTTCCTTCAGCGGAACGAGCTCATAGTCGTGAGGCGTAGATGCGATCATATGGGGCGTGAAGTGCGAGCAGTTGAAGGAGAGTGCCTTGCCGTCTGCGAGGCAGAGAAGTCCGTGGCGGCTCTCGTTGGTAACAGCGACCCATTCGGTATCCGCGTGCGCCATATTTTCCTGGGGACGAACGTAGTGCTCGAAGTGGTCAACAACTCTCTCGCTGAACTTGCCGAGATAGGTGGAATTGCGGAGGTCGATGTAGCTCTCACCGGGGCCTCTGCCGAAGTATTCGAGCTTTTCGCTGCCCTCGGGCATGTTGAACTGAACGCCGAAGCGGGGAAGTGCGGGAAGCTTTGCGTCAACCTTAACGTCCATTGCAACGGCAAGCTCACCTGCCGCGTTGATCTTATAAGTAGCCTCGATCTTTGCAGTGGGAGCAAGAAGCTTTGCGCCGAGCGAGAGAGAAGCCTTGATAACGGCACCGTTTTCGTCAGCACTTTCAATAACTACAGAATAGCACTTGACAACGGTTCTGTCGAATCCGTTGTTGAACCAATCGTTCTTGATACGGCGGTCGTTATCGGTAGGAGCGCGGAAGACAGTGGGCTTGATGGGAGACGCGAGCATTTCCTTGCCATTGTCCTTGATGGAAGCAACAAGACCGCAGGTCTTGCAGATCTTATAGGATGTCTCGCCGACCTTGACGAAGATAGCCTTATCATTCTCGCAAACGTTTACGGGAGCAGTCTTTGCAGCCGCATCAACGCACGCTCTGGGAGCAACCGCGAGCTCTTCCTGATGGAAGCCGACTTCATATCCCGCCTCAGCCCAAGGAGTGGACTTGATCTGGCGTACCGAGAAGTTGACGGTGCAGATACCTTCAAGCTTGAGTCCTTCGAGATCGAGCTTATACTTTCTCGAACGCTGAGGAGCAACCTTCAGCTCGGAGATCACGCCGTCGCGGACGATCTTGCCGTCGCACTCAACCGACCAGTAGAGATAAAGATCCTCAAGAGAAGTGTAGTAACGGCGGCTCTTGATGCGGAAGGATCCGTCTGCCGAAACCTCGCTGATAACGAAGGGCTTGAGCACCGCCTTGTGTTCCTTGATGCCCGTGTGAGGACGGCGGTCGGGGTAAACGAGACCGTCAACGCAGAAGTTGCCGTCGTGCGGGAAGTCACCGAAATCACCGCCGTATACGTAGTGGGGATCACGGTAAATATCGTCGCCGGTCGCAACCGAGTGGTCGATCATCTCCCAAACGCATCCGCCGAAGAAGTGGTCGTTCGCGTAAATGAGATCCCAATACTGCTTGAGGTCACCGGGGCCGAGACCCATAGCGTGGCAGTATTCGCAAAGGAAGTATGGCTTGGTATATTTCTTGTCGGTGAGGTATTCCTTCATCTCAGCGAACGAGGGGTACATACGGCTCGATACATCGTACCAATCAAGCTCGTGGAAACCGGTGTATTTGCCCGCGTCCTTGATCACGCCGGGCTTTGTGTTGGGGTTCCAAAGACGTCTGGAAGCGTCCTCGCAGTGAACGATAGCACCGGGAAGGCGGGATTTGATGTAGTTTGACATCTTTTCCTGATTCTCGCCAACGCCGGATTCGTTTCCGAGAGACCACATAATGATAGAAGGATGGTTCTTGTCGCGCTCGAACATACGCTGTGCGCGGTCGAGAAGCGATTCTGCCCAAGCCTCCTCACGGGAGAAGTAATCCCAATCGCCGATGCGCTGCATACCGTGAGTTTCGTAGTCGGTTTCGTCGCAAACGAAGAAGCCGAGCTTGTCGCAAAGGGTATAGAAGCGGGGATCGTTCGGGTAGTGGCTGGTACGGATCATATTGAAGTTGTAGCGCTTGAGAATATAAAGGTCCTCGAGCATGTGATCTGTGGGAGTAGCCGAGCCGAGAATGGGATGGCTGTCGTGGCGGTTAGCGCCGTGGACCTTGACCTTCTGACCGTTGATGTAGAAGATACGGTTCTTGATCTCAATGGTACGGAATCCGATGAACTGAACGATGTATTCCTCACCGCACTTGATAACGAGAGTGTAAAGCTCGGGTTTTTCGTCACTCCAGAGCTTGGGGTTTGCAACGAGCATTTCGAACGCGCCGCTGCCGTCAAGAACAATAGATCCACCGCTTTCCTCATGTCCCTTGGGATCAAGGAGCTTGTAGTCGATCTGTGCCTTACCGGTAAGCTCTGCCTCGACCTTGAGAACAGCCTGAGTGTATTTCGCATTGATGCTCTGACGGCAGAAAAGGTCGGAAATGTGAGCCTTGTCACGCGCAAGGAGATAGACCTCGCGGAAGATGCCGGAATAACGGAACTTGTCCTGGTCCTCAAGATATGAGCCGTCGCACCACTTGAAAACGAGAACCTTGATGGTGTTCTTGCCTGCGTGGAGCTTGTCGGTAATCTTGAATTCGCTGGTCATGTGGCTGACCTGGCTGTATCCTACGAACTCATCGTTGACGTAAAGGTAGAAGCAGGAGTCAACGCCCTCGAAGTTGATGTAGATCTCCTTGCCCGAAAGATAATCCTCGGTAAGCTCAAAGCTGCGAGCATAAAGAGCCGAAGGATTCGCATCGGGAACGTGAGGAGGATCAACGGGGTAGGGGTAGTTTACGTTGGTGTAGTTGGGTGTGTCGTATCCCTTGCCGAGAACGGTCTGCCAGGAGCGCGGAACAGTCATCTTGTCAAATCCGCAGGTGCAGAAGTTTTCGGCGGTGAAATCCTCGATCATCGAGGGAACGGGATAGAACTTGAAATCCCAATCGCCGCAAAGCGAGAAGAAGCGCGCACTTGCCGCACGGTTATCGGTCAGCGCAGATGCCTCGCTGTGGTAAGGAACGAAATAAGCGCGAGGCTTTTCGCAGCCGTAATGCAGAACCTCTTGGGACTTGTGAAATTTGTATTCAAAGCTCATAGTGTGATCTCCTTGAATGTTTATTTTTTATTAGTATTATTATCTCATATTTTTAGAGGATTGTCAAGATAAAACAAGAAAATACTTGTTGTAAAATTCTTGACAAGCTTTGATTGGTATGGTATAATGCAAATATGGAGGTGAAACTTGATGCAAAATACATATTGGACTTTGTTCGTAATAGCATTGTTTGCAATAATCGCTTCGATCGCATTTATCGTATTGATATCGGTTTTACTCTCAAAAGGAAAACTCGGCAAAAAATATTTTGTGTGTGCCTCGATAGCACTTTCGTTCGCGATATTTCTGGGAATCTATATTCTTGTTCCTTGCGTCAAGGATTTTGAGTACGCGGTAAGCGGTACATATATTGAGGACAAAATGACAGCGATCGAGTTCACCTATGCTAATGACAATCTCGACGGCAACGGCATAACGCAGTACGCCAAGCCAAAATTTTTAGTCGAACGCACGGGACAATATATCGTTCTCTTTGCCACGGATATTGAATTGGGAAAGCAGTATATCGTCAGGTATTATCCCAATACAAAAATCTGTGAAGCTACGGAATTGGGTAATCAGCAATAGGAGTTCCATGATGAAAAGAATCATATTATTATTTTTTACATTGCTTATGCTTCTCGCCTTATCCTCCTGCTCTGTGATAGATTACCCGTTAAGCGACGAGAGCAGAGCTGTGGTAACGCTTGAGGTGACCGTACACGCAGTTAACGATAACGATGCAGAGGCGTTGGCTTACCTTTTTTCATATAATGTACTTACAGAAAAGTCTGATTTGCTTGATACTTCAAAGGATTTTATCGAGTTTGTAGGCGGAGAAATAATTACTTATTCCGAGCCGGCAGACAATGGCATTTCCTCGTATGAAGAATTTGAATACGGCAAGATGCGCAAAGAGATTCAGTACTCTGTTACAGTAGAAACCACTGCGGGAAAGTTTCATATTGCCATTCTTGAGTGTGTAACCGACGATTTTGATGAAGAAAATGTCGGTGTTACGTCGATTTATATAATCAATGCGGAGAATTGGCAGAATGATTACGTCTATCGCGGTGACGGAAATTGGACTCCCGGAATAAACATTGAAAAAGGAGAGATTGAAAATGAAGAAATCAGTAATAGTAATTATATTAGTTCTGTCATTGCTGATCCCCACAACCTCATGCTCTGCGCCGCATTCGATCGAAGTTACATCGAAAGATTACCCGAAATTGATGAAAATGTCACAGAGTGAGTTCGATGAAGAACTGTATTTGGAGGCGACCAACCCCGATTTCAAATGGCACGGTTATATGTGTACTCTGAAACTTGAAGACGGAGTTATTACCGTCAAAAACGGTAATGAAGATTTGAACTCCACCCAATATGTTCAGTTTAATCACGGATATCTCATAGGTGCCTATTTGTGGCACGACGGATGGCTCCGTTGGTTCTCCCATGCAAGCTCGCATTACCCCGAGGGACAGGAACCCATCATTCGCTTGCTTTCCAAGGAGAATTGCCGATATATCATCAAAGAGGATAACGATAACGCAATTATCGTTTCGGTGCTTCCAACGATTGGTGTGGGTGATGACTATATCACTGATGGCGAAACGATAATATATGATTTTGACGTGAACTGGGATAAGAACGACGAAGAAGACGGCTACGAACTCGTACTCACGGAAATTGCAAGATTTGCGGGCGAAACGAGGGCATATTTTAAGGATGGTAACGATTTTTATTTTGTCACAGATCAAAGCATAACAAAAATGACCCGAGACGGCAAAACCAAAGTTCTGGTCAGATCGCATATCTTTTATCAAATCGGTGTCGATTCCATCGTTTTGTTCGAAGACGAGCTCTATTGCGGTTCCGCCCTCGGGATTTACCGTTACAACCTCGAAACCGGCGAGTCGCTTTGGTATCCGATGGATTATGAAAATTATGCAAAATAAGTAAGGAGTTTGAAATGAAAAAATCAATAATTGCAGTTTTATTAATTGCTTCCTTGCTCACCCTCGCGTCGTGCTCCGCCCCTAATACTATCGAAGTCACATCAATGGATTACCCAAGTCTCACAAAAATGTCACCGGGCGAATTTGATGAAAGCCTTTGCTGGAAATATATTTTGGCAAACTATAAATGGCATAATTACAGTTGTCGGCTATCCGTTGAAAACGGCAAGCTTTTTGTCAGCAACGAAAGGGCGGATATAACGGACACAAAAAGTGAGATGTTCCCCGATGGCTATCTTCTCGGAACAGATTTTGGCGAATATAGCGGATGGGTCAGATGGTGCCTGCATGAAGAACTGATATATCCCGAGGACAGAACTCCAACTGTAACGGAGACGCAACTGTCAGATAAAAACTGCCGTTTTATTATAAGACCCGCCAGGCACGCCGATTATGCATTTGTAATTCTTGATACGTATTCCATGATATCCGATTATTCTTGTGATACGGTTATTTGTAGATTTGAACGTATCAGCGATGGCTCCGGTTATGATTATAAGTATAAGCTTGAATTCAACGAGATCGCATCGCTTGGAGGCGAATGTACCGCTTACCTCAACTGCGAGGAGAAAGAATGTATATATTTTGTCACCGAGTGCGGAATATATAAATTGAATTATGACGGAACACTTGAAACAGTTGTTGAGGACGAAAATTTTATGTATATGGTGCAAATTACATCAATCGTCCTTTATGAAGGTGAAATATACTGCAGTTCTCCTCTCGGAATCTATCGCTACAACCCCGAAACCGGCGAGTCGCTTTGGTATCCGATGGACTATGAAAAATATGTCGAAAATCCTTGATTTCCCTTGCAAAATGTGTTACAATATTATTTAACTTTTCAAGCTTACGGAGGCAACTATGAAACTCATCAACTCCACGTTTGGCTCGGTCGGACATTCCCTCGCGCTTACACTCAAAGCCGCACGCGAAGCGGGCGACAATTTTATTGACATCCCTTTCGGTGAATACCACGTTTATAAAGAAGACAGCGAGCATACCGTTCTCTGCGTTTCCAACCACGGTCACAACGGCTACAAGAGCGCTGCTCTCGTTATCGAGGATTTCGACGGTCTGACCGTCGATGGCAACGGTTCCACCTTCATTCTTCACGGTTGCATGGACTTCGCCATCGTCAACCGCTCGAAAAACGTAACGATCAAAAATGTCACCGTCAAGTGCATCGACATCTGCAATTTCCAAGGCAAGGTCGTTGAATCAAGCCCCGAAATGGTCAAGGTCTATCTCGGTGAGGAGCATCCTAAGCTCTACCGTTACGGAAGAGCACTTTTTGAGGACATCGAGCACGAAAGAGTGCCCTTCACAAGAACTCTCGAATACGATCCCGCAACAAAAAAGATTCGCCGCGGGCTCGGTGACGATAACTTTGGCAAGCCCTTCTTCAATTCCTTTGATCTGAAATTCGAGGGCGAGACCCTCTGCATTCCGAACGTTCCCGTACCGCCCGTTGTCGGAAACGTCATAGTTTTCTGCATCTCCCGCCGCATCGGTCAGGCGTTCCTCGCCGCGAAAAGCGAGAATGTCGTCTTTGAAAACATCACAGTCAATACCTGCTGGGGTATGGCTTTTATCGCGCAGAAGTGCACGAACGTAACCATCCGCGGCTGCAAGGTCACGCCCGAAGGCGAAAACTGCTGGTCTGCGGGTCAGGACGCAAGCCATTTTGTCAACTGCCGCGGCAAGGTTCTGATCGAGGACAACCTCTTTGAAAATCAGCTCGACGATGCCGTCAATTTCCACGGCATTTATACACGTATCGAAAAGGTCGCGGGCAATCAGATCATGGTTGCTTACAAGCATTGGCAGACGATCGGCGTCGATATTTACTCAAAGGGCGACCGCATCCAGATCCTCGAGCAAGAGTCGCAGATGCCTCTCGCCGAGGCGATCATCACCGAGGTTGACGTTTTGAATAACTACAAAACCATCCTCACTCTCGACACACTTTCCGAAGTTGTCACCGAGGGTATGATCGTCGAAAGCCTTGACGATAACGCCGAGGCGCTGATCCAGAACAATATCATCCGCAACAACCGTGCAAGAGGTATGCTTCTCGCATCGAAGGGCAAAACCGTCGTCAGAGGCAATCACTTCAACAGCGGCGGCGCGGCGATCCAGTTCGAATCCGACCCCTTCAAGTGGTACGAGTGCGGCGGCACGCGTGACGTCCTCATCGAGGGCAACTTCTTCGATGATTGCAAGTACGGCAAGTGGGGAAGAGCGGTCATCGACATCGGCAAGCGCCGCAGAAACGTCGAGGGATTCTATTACCACGGCAAGATCGAGATCAGAAGCAATCGCTTTACGCAGACTGATTACCCCTGCGTAGCTGCCGACAACGTCGGAGAACTCATATTTGATGACTCTAATATCTACGTATCCGAAACCACGGTCGTTCCCGCACATTGCATCTGGAACGGCGTGAAGTACGAATAATTTAATGAAAAAGACGTTCCGCGCGAACGTCTTTTTTCGTCAAAAAGTTCTTTACAAATCCCATATTTTGTGGTATAATAATAAAGTTAGCGCTAGGGGTGCATAATAACCGCGGAGGTGGTTTTATGAGGGACTATTACGCCCGCCGTGATTTCTGGATCTCGTTCGGACTCGGCGTTCTGATATTCGGTTGCGCTGTCATCATCGCTTTCAATCCGTAAACTCAATTAATTAAAATGAAATTTGCCCACGGCAAATTTCTACCTTAACATTTCGCTGAAAGCGAAATATATCACTCGCGCAAAGCGCGAATATCACTTTGCGCAGCAAAATATCACATTTCGCCATCGGCGAAATATATCACTGCAATGACGGCAACTGACATGTTGACGGCATTGCCATCCGGAGGATCCTATGCGACTCGACAAGTTAATAGCAAACGCGGGACTTGCCAGCCGCAGCGAGATATCGAAGGCTGTGCGCGGCGGCAGAGTCACCGTCAACGGTACTCCCGCGAAAACACCCGCATTTCAGGTCGAACCCGATAAGGACACCGTCGTATATTGCGGTAAAACGGTCAACTATCGCGAGCATATCTACATCATGCTCAACAAGCCCGAAGGCTACGTCAGCGCGACGGAGGATAAAAACGCTCCCGTCGTCACAGACCTGCTTTTGCCCGCTGACGGCGCACGCGTCCACCCTTGCGGAAGACTTGATAAATACACGCTCGGAATGATGATCCTGACCGACGACGGAGAAATGTCGCACAGACTTCTCGCCCCCGCCCGCCACGTCCCGAAATCATACAGATACCGCTGTGAGTCACCCCTTTCGGAGAGCGACGAAAAACGCCTCTGTGAGGGCGTACATATTGAGGGAGGGTATCTCACCAAACCTTGCGAAATCAACTCAGAAAGCGAATTTGAGGGCGTGATAACCATCCACGAGGGCAAGTATCATCAGATCAAGCAGATGTTCGGCGTCGTCGGCAACAAGATCACGTATCTTGAAAGGATAAGCTTCGGTCCGCTGCCTCTCGATCCCTCGCTCGGACGCGGAGAATGGCGCTATCTGACCGAAGCGGAGATCGCGCTTCTTGCAGAAGCCGCAAAGTAAAACGCATATTATCAGCCGATTGTAAAAATACGCGAATTATATAAAACCCGTTTTTTCGGCGGCTTTGCCGACCGAAAAAACACCTCTCAGGCGAGCCGGGCGAGCCCGCGCGCCGAGGGGAGCCGTCAAAATCCTTGATTTTGGCGGCGGCGATAAGCGCGCGTTCCCCCGCCGCGCAGGTTTTCAATTGTAAAACGCAGTTTTACAATTGGCTAAAAAAGGTATATTATTTTTAGGAGAACATAAATGACAATCGAACAGATCCTTGCAGAGGAATTTAACCTGAAAGAAGAACAGGTGGTCAAGACCGTCGAGCTTATCGACGAGGGTAACACCATCCCCTTTATCGCGCGTTACCGTAAAGAGGTGACCGGCTCGCTTGACGATACTATTCTTCGTGACCTTTTTGACAGACTCACCTACCTTCGCGGAATCGCAAAGCGCCGCGAGGAGGTAAAGAACCTTATCGACGCTCAGGGCAAGCTCACCGAAGAGCTCGTTGCCGCAATCGACGCGGCGCAGACGATCACCGAGATCGACGATATCTACCGTCCCTACCGTCCCCACAGAAAGACCCGCGCATCCGTTGCACGCGAGCGCGGACTCGAGCCCCTTGCCGATCTCCTTTTCGAGCAGAGAGAGGAATACGAAAAGCCCATCGAGGAGATCGCGGCAGAGTATATCGACGAAGAAAAGGGCGTTCCCGATGTTGCCGCCGCTCTCGCAGGCGCAAAGGACATCATCGCCGAGAACGTTTCGGATAACGCATCCTGCCGTAAATCGGTTCGTACTCTCACAATGGAGCACGGCGCGATAGTTTCCAAAGCCGCAAAGGAAGAGGATTCGGTTTACGCGCAGTATTACGATTTCAATGAGAAGGTCAAGAAGATCCTTCCGCACCGCATCCTCGCCATCAACAGAGGAGAGAAGGAGGGCTTCCTCAAGGTCACTCTCGAGCTGACTAACGATATAGTCAAGACCTATCTCTACCGCAAGTTCATCAAGCAGAATGAAAGCCCCGCAAAGGCTTACGTTGCCGAGGCAGTTGAGGACAGCTACGACCGTCTCATCGCTCCCTCCGTTGAGCGCGAGATCAGAAACGATCTTACCGATAACGCATCCGAGGGCGCGATCAAGGTCTTTTCGGACAACCTCAAGCACCTTCTGATGCAGCCGCCTCTCCGAGGCAAGACTGTTATGGGCTTCGACCCCGGCTACCGTACAGGTTGTAAGCTCGCAGTCGTTGACCGCACCGGCAAGGTCATTGACACCGCCGTTATCTTCCCGACCAAGCCCCAGCAGAAGATCGCCGAGAGCACCAAGATCGTAACCGGTCTTATCCGCAAGTACGGCGTAAACGTTATCGCGATCGGTAACGGCACCGCATCAAAGGAAAGTGAGATCTTCATTGCGGGTCTCCTCCGCGACGGCGGTTATGATTGCAAATACATTATGGTCAGCGAAGCGGGCGCATCGGTTTACTCCGCTTCAAAACTCGGAGCTGAGGAATTCCCCGATTTCGACGTAACCCAGCGTTCCGCGGTTTCGATCGCACGCCGCCTGCAGGATCCCCTTGCAGAGCTTGTAAAGATCGATCCCAAGTCTGTCGGCGTCGGTCAGTATCAGCACGATATGAAGCAGGCGCGCCTTGACGGTGCACTTACCGGCGTTGTCGAGGACTGTGTAAACTCGGTTGGTATTGACCTCAACACCGCATCCTATTCGCTTCTTTCCTACGTTTCGGGAATCAGCACTCCCGTTGCAAAGAACATCGTCAAGTACCGCGAGGAGAACGGCGAGTTTGAATCGCGTGCAGAGCTCCTGAAGGTTCCGCGCCTCGGTGCCAAAGCATTCGAGCAGTGCGCGGGCTTCCTCCGCGTTTCGGGTTCCGATGAAGTCCTTGACTGCACGGGTGTCCACCCCGAGTCCTACGCTGCAGCCCGTGGACTTCTCGGTATGTTCGGCTATGACGAATCCGAGATCCGCACGGGCGGCGTAAAGCTTCTCGGCAACAAGGTCGCAAAGGAAGGTAAAGCGAAGATCTGTGCCGAGCTCGGCATCGGTGAGCCCACTCTCAACGATATTGTCGAAGAGCTTGAAAAGCCCGGCCGCGACGTCCGTGACAGTTTTGATGCTCCCATCCTCCGCGATGACGTTCTTGACATCAACTCTCTCAAGCCCGGTATGGTCATGACGGGAACCGTCCGCAACGTTATCGACTTCGGCGCTTTCGTTGACATCGGCGTCCATCAGGACGGACTCGTTCACATCTCGCGCATCTGCGATAAGTTCATCAAGCACCCCTCCGAAGTGCTTTCCGTCGGCGATATCGTCCGCGTTCAGGTCCTCGAGGTCGACACAAAGCGCAACCGTATCGCACTTACAATGAGATTCAAGGAAGAGAAGTAATTTCTGAAAAGTAATTTAAATTTACTACGCGAAGTCACGCAAAATTCATAAACTACCCCATTTTCGCAATATTTAGTCACAATTTGTGCAAACTGCACAAATTTGACCTTGAAATTTTGGGTAATAAACATCTTCCATTTTTCGCGAAAATTTGGTACAATATATAAAGAAAAAATTAGATTAAACCGTGTGCTCGGTTTGCTCGTTAATTCAAGGAGGAATTTTATAAATGGCAAGTGTATCCCTTAAGCACATCTATAAGAAGTATCCCGGCGGCGTTACCGCTGTTTCGGACTTCAATCTTGAAATCAAGGACAAGGAGTTTCTCGTACTCGTAGGTCCTTCCGGTTGCGGTAAGACCACCACTCTTCGAATGGTTGCAGGTCTTGAGGAGATCACCGAAGGTGAGCTCTTCATCGGCGACCAGCTCGTTAACGACGTAGCTCCTAAGGATAGAAAGATCGCGATGGTTTTCCAGAACTACGCGCTTTATCCTCATATGACCGTTGCTGAGAACATGGCGTTCGGTCTTAAGCTTAACAAGACTCCTAAGGAAGAAATAAAGAGA
>JAFQGP010000144.1 GCA_017415485.1 Clostridia bacterium | reverse complement strand
GACCGCTCGACTACGCTTGGGTACTTGATATCAGAGAGCAGTGCATAAGAAAAAACGTATCGTTCGAATTCAGACAATGCGGAACGCATTTTATCAAGGACGGCAAGGAGTATAAACTGCAGACCAAGGATCTGTGCGCTCAGGCAAGAAAAGCGGATATTGATTTCAAATGCAACAGTTGATCAGATTTAAATTTATGAAGAAACATATCGCAAACATTATTACAGGCAGCAGAGTTGCATTTAGTTTGCCTCTTCTGTTCATTCCTTTAACATCGGCTTGGTTTTACGTACTCTATATGTTTTGCGGACTTACCGATATGATTGACGGAACGATTGCAAGAAAGACGGGAGCAGTTAGTAATTTTGGAGCAAAACTTGATACGGCTGCTGACTTCGTTTTTATGTTCGTATGCGGAGTAAAAATACTACCCCTAATACACATACCTGCATGGCTATGGGTGTGGATTATTATTATTGCTTTGATTAAGATATTTAATATTGCGTTAGTTTTTATTCGCAAGAAAAAACTAATATCAATACATAGCGTGTTAAATAAAATAACAGGATTTGCTTTGTTCCTTTTGCCGCCTACGCTTACTTTTGTTGAAACCACCTTTAGCGTTGCGACAATATGTGTACTTGCAACCATTGCGGTAATGCAAGAAGTTTATTTTATTGCGAAAGGGAAAGTGGTCTTATAGTTAAATACAAATTTGTAGGTTAAAAATGAAAACATTTTACACAAGTGAACGAGAAGTATGGCGCGAGTGGCTTGCAGAACACTTTGAAACTGAGAGTGAGATCTGGTTTGTCTTTCCGATGAAGGAGTCGGGCGACAAGGCGCTTTCCTACAACGATGCGGTAGAAGAAGCTCTTTGCTTCGGTTGGATCGACAGCACCATTAAGCACATTGATCCCACGCACCGCGCACAGCGATTTACACCGAGAAAAAAGGGAAGTCCCTATTCGCGCCCGAACATAGAACGACTGATTTGGCTTGACGAACAAGGGCTGCTTCACCCAAGCATACGGGATGGTGTGCTCCCCTTGATTCGTGCGCCGTATGTTTTCCCAACGGATATCATCGATGCCATAAAGAACAATGCCGTTGCGTTTGAAAACTATGAGAAATTGTCTGAGCCTTACAAGCGCATTCGTGTCGCTTATATCGATGCGGCAAGAAAACGCCCCGACGAGTTCAAAAAGCGACTTGAAAGCTTTATCAAAAAGACGCGCGAAGGGAAATTGATTGTTGGCTACGGTGGAATCGATAAGTATTACGGATAAGATGAAAATTACGATTTGAAGGAGTATCGCCATGCTTGAAAAGATGGCTGAATTTTTTGAAAATAGATTAAACGGATACGATGAACACATGATGACGGGCATTGAAGCGGCAGACGAGTTCTATCCGTTCACCGCAAGTCTGCTGCCGACAGCTAAAGGTAGCCGTGTTCTTGATTTAGGCTGTGGTACGGGTTTGGAGCTGGAAAAATACTTTCCGCTCTGTCCGTCAGCAAGGGTGACCGGCATTGACCTGTCCGAGGCAATGCTGAATGCGCTGAAAAAGAAATTCACGGATAAGGACATCACGTTGATCGTCGGCTCATATTTCGACGTTCCGCTGGGTGAGAACGTCTTTGACGCCGCCGTTTCCGTGGAAAGCTTGCACCACTTCACAAAGGACGAAAAGATCCCACTTTATAAGAAACTGCACACCGCGCTGAGGGCGAACGGCTACTTGATTCTGACCGATTATTTTGCTGCCACCGATGATGAGGAACAGACGCACCGAAATAACCTGAACGCATTGAAAGCAGAGCAGGGAATCCGCGATGACGAGTTTTATCACTATGATACGCCGCTCACCGTACAGCACGAAACCGAAGCACTGCTTGAGGCTGGATTTGCATCGGTTCAAGTGCTGAAATCTTGGGGCACGACGTATACGATCAAGGCGGTTAAATGATTTCATTTGATTCAGGTACAGAGGATATTGCTATGATTTTAGAAACAAACCGCCTCATTCTGCGCCCGTGGCGCGAGGATGACGCAGAGGATTTATATACATACGCCGGCGACCCCGAGGTAGGCCCACCTGCCGGGTGGCCGCCCCACACGAGCGTGGAGAACAGCCGCGAGATCATTCGCACGGTGCTGTCCGCACCCGAGACCTATGCCGTTTGCCTCAAGGAGAATGGCAAGCCCATTGGTAGCATCGGTTTTCACCGCAACGACCTTGCCGAAGCGGACGATGAATATGAGCTTGGCTACTGGATCGGCAAGCCCTTTTGGGGGCAGGGGCTCATTCCCGAAGCCTCTCGCGAGATGCTTCGCTACGCGTTTGAGGATTTCGGCATGAGCCGCATCTGGTGCGGCTATTACGACGGCAACGAGAAAAGCCGACGCGTGCAGGAAAAACTGGGATTCGTATATCAGCGCAAGACCGAGGGAATCGAAGTGTCGCTCCTCGGCGAGATTCGCACGGGGCACTCCAATCTCATGACAAAGGATCGCTGGCAGAAGGTTGAACTGTT
>JAFQGP010000014.1 GCA_017415485.1 Clostridia bacterium | reverse complement strand
GGCGCTGCCAAGGCTATCGGCCTCGTTATCCCCGAACTGAACAAGAAGCTCATCGGCTCCGCTCAGCGTGTTCCCACCTGCACCGGTTCCACCACCATCCTTGTTGCTGTCGTTAAGGGACAGAACATCACCAAGGAAGGCATCAACGCTGCTATGAAGGCTGCTGCTACCGAGTCCTTCGGTTACACCGAGGAAGAGCTCGTATCCTCCGACGTTATCGGTATGCGTTACGGTTCTCTCTTCGATGCTACCCAGACCATGGTTGCAAAGATCGACGAGGATACCTACCAGGTACAGGTCGTTTCTTGGTACGACAACGAGAACTCCTACACCAGCCAGATGGTTCGCACCATCAAGTACTTCGCAGAGCTCAACTAATTTCAGTTTACTCAGAAGTGAATATACACCGCTCGGAATTTCCGGGCGGTGTTTTTTCATTTTTTATTGACATATTGGAAAATAAATGATATAATAAACTAAATTCTACCCCACAAGAGGTACTAAAAATGATCAAGAAGAAATTATTCTCCGCAATCGCGCTTTTACTTGCTCTCATCTCCGTTGTTTCCTGCGGACCGACGACAGCCATCGAGATCCCCGGCATCACCGACTCCGTCTCGGGTGACGAATCGGGTGGCTCCGTAATCTTCACACCCACGATTCCCGACGGCATACTTATTGCAGGCCCCGAGATCAGCTCAAGCTGTGCGGTCATCTATCCCTCGGGATCGACCAAGATCAAAACCGAAGCCGAGAATTTTGCGGATTATTTCAAATCCGTCATCCCCGGCTCAACTTTCGTAGCCCGCAACCACAGCGAAACCGTGGCTGAGGAATATTCGATAGTGATCGAAAATGACTCCTCTATCTCGGCCTCCTATTCCGTCAAGCTCGACGGCAAGACTCTCAACGTTACGGGCAAGGACACCGCAAACACACTCGAGGCTCTTTCCTACCTCAAGCTGACCGCTCTTCAGAACGGATATTTTGCGATCCCCGAAGATCTCAATTTTTCTTCGGGAGAAGGCCCCGCAATTCTCACCCAGTACCCCGAAAAGTACTACTACTATGAGGACGTATACACCCCCGAGCTCGAGTATACCTTTGACAATTCCACCCTCAATGCCGAGGCATCCCGCCTTGTTGTCGGCGGTGTTGACGTCACAAATAAGGCGACCTGGCTCAGCGACAAGGTCACCCTCAACAATATGAACTTCCCGGCAGGTGACCACACCGTTCTTCTCTACCTTGAGGACAAAAACGGCAACGCAGAGGTTCTTGAGACCCTCTTCTCCTGCGGAGAAGCAAACGAGATGAATCTTTATACAGGCGAGCTCCACGGTCACACCCTCGACTCCGACGGTCAGGGCACTATCGAGGAGGCATATGCATACGCCCGCGACGTCGCAAAGCTCGACTACTTCTCGATCACCGACCATTCGAACTACTTCAAGGGCGATACTTATCAGGTCACTCACGTCAATAACGCCGAAAGCTTCAATGAGCCCGGCGAATTCGTCGCTCTTTACGGCTTCGAGCAGACCTACTCTGCCGCTACCTACTACGGTCACCTCAACACCATCAACTATGGTAAATTCACCACAAGATCCACACTTCTTGAGGACTACTACACCGCTATGACCGAGGGCGACAGCGCCATCGTCATGTTCAACCACCCCGGATACAAGTGGGGTAACTTCTGCGAATACGAATTCTGGACCGAGGAATTCGACAAGGTCGTAAACCTTTCCGAGATCAAGGGCAAGGGCTACGACATCGAATATGCCCTCTCGCTCACCAAGGGCTGGCACCTTTCCCCCGTTTACAACGAGGATAACCACCAGAAGGGCTGGGGTAACGTCAGCGAATACTGCGGATACGTTCTCGCCCCCGCGCTTACCCGACAGAACATCGTTGAGGCATTCCAGAAGAACCGTACCTATACCACCACCGATAAGACACTCAAGATCTACTACAAGATCAACGACGAATGGATGGGCTCGCGCCTGCAGAATCCCGATAAGCTCAAGGTAAGCATCACGCTTTCCACCGAAAAGCCGATCGGTCTCGGCACCGTTTCCCTCATCGGTGAGGATAACATCGTCGTTGCAAAGCAAAACCTTGGCAGAACCAAAAAATACACCTGGGAATTCGAGATCGACCCCGATTACGATTACTACTATGTCAAAGTCCACTGCGACTCCACCTGGTGCGTGACCGCTCCCATCTGGATCGAAAACCGCGAGGAGCTTTCCGTTACTTCCATCGAGCAGCAGCTCGTGACCAATGCGGTCAACAACAAAGAGCAGCGAATTCTCGCAACCGTCAAGAACTCTGCAACAACCGATATGACCAACGTCAAGGTCGATTACTATCTCTCCTCCACCTCGGGCTTCGACATCACCTCGCTCAAGCCCGCCGCTACCGTTGAGATAGGAACCATCCGCGCGGGAGAAAGCACGGAAGTATATGCCGATCTGAACTATGATCTGAACAACAACCGCATTTACGCAGTTGCATCCGGCGAGACGGCGGGCAAGGCTTGCGGCGCAGTCAGATACTGCGAGATCTCGAACCTCTACTTCACCGAGGTATACCCCATGTCGCGACAGGGCGGCGGAGCTCTTTACGACTACATCGAGCTCTATAACAACAGCAACCAGACCGTCAATCTCTTCAATTACACCATCCGATACTATGCAAAGCCGGGTGCAAACTCCCAATCGATTGCCGAAAACACCTGGAAGCTGACGGGCACCATCGCGCCTCACTCGACTGTCATCCTCTGGTTCGTTCCCGAAAGCAGCAAACTCAGCGTTGCAGATTTCAACCGCCGCTTCGGCACCTCGCTCGTCGGCGGCAAGGACATCATTATGATCGTCGGCAACACCCTTCCCGAGAACAACCCCGTGCAGCTCGAAATGCTGAACGGCTCAAAGGTCATTGCCCGTTGCTGGTACAACTGGGAAGGCGCAAAGGACGTTCTCCCCGATAAGGCGATCGTATTCAAGTATCCCACCAATTATACCTGCACTCAGGTCGTTGAAAAAGCACGTGTCGGTGCTACACCCGGCAAGCTTGAAGACGGTCAGATGCCCGAGCAGGTCAAAAAATAAATCCATTTTAATTTAACGAAAACACCGTTCGGATATTCCGGGCGGTGTTTCCCATTTACTGTTGACATATCGCTCAATAAATGGTATAATAGAATAAATCAAATAAACCGTGAGGTAACAAGAAATGATCAAAAAGAAAATCATCTCCGCTCTGGCACTCATGCTCGCTCTGCTCTCTGTCGTATCCTGCGGTCCGACAACTCCCGTCGAGATTCCCGGTGATACCGAAACAACCGCGCCCGGCGAGGGATCGACCGCCGTTGTCTTTGACCCCTCGATTCCCGAAGGCATACTTGTTGCAGGTCCCGAGATCACCAGCTCCTGCGCTATCGTCTATCCCTCCGGCTCCAAGGCGATCAAAACCGCGGCAGAAAACTTTGCGGAATACTTTATGACCCTCATTCCCGGCTCCACATTCACCGCATACACGGCAAACGAAACAATATCTGAGGAATACAGCATCGTTCTCAAAAACGATTCCACTCTTGAAGACTTCTATTCGATCAAGCTTGACGGAAAGACCGTCACCGTGACCGGAAAGGAAGCAAAGTACACGCTTGAGGGTCTTTCCTACCTCAAGCTGACCGCATTCCAAAACGGTTATTTTGCTATCCCCGAAGATCTTGACCAAAAGATCAACAAGGCACCGACAGTTTTTGAGTATTCACCCGAAAATCTTTATTATTACGAAGACGTCTACACCCCCGTTCTTTTCTATGACTTTGCGGAAACTCACGTAAACAAAGAAAACAGCCGCCTTGTTATCGACGGAGTGGATGTCATCGACAAGGCAACCTGGGGATTTGGCGAGCTCCTTCTCAACAGCGTAACCGTTGAGCCCGGAGATCACACCGCTATCCTCTGTCTCGCAGGAACAAACGGAGGCTGCAAGGTCATCGAGACCCTTTTCTCCTGCGGCGACGCTTCCGAAATGAACCTTTACTCGGGCGAGCTCCACGCCCACACGGGTGACTCGGACGGTAAGGAGACCGTAAAAGAAGCTTACAAATACGCGCGCGACGTCGCAAAGCTCGACTTCTTCTCGGTCACCGACCACTCCAACTCCTTCTCAAATTCCGTATATCAGAGTAAACATCAGACCAACGCCGATAACTACAACGATCCCGGCACGTTCGTTGCCCTCTTCGGATATGAGCAGACCTACAACGCGGCAACCTATTACGGACACCTTAACACCATCAACTACACCTCCCTTACCACAAGATCGACTCTCCTCAAGAATTATTACGCAATAATGGCGAAGAGAGACGATTCCATCGTAATGTTCAACCACCCCGGATACAAATGGGGTAACTTCTGCGAATACGAATTCTGGTCCGAGTCATTCGACAAGGTCGTCAACCTCGCCGAGATCAAGGGCAAGGGCTACGACATCGAATACGCCCTTTGCCTTACCAAGGGCTGGCACGTTTCTCCTCTTTACAACGAGGATAACCACTCGGCAAACTGGGGCGCCGCATACGAATATTGCGGATACGCCCTCGCGCCCTCTCTCACACGCCAAAACATCGTCGAGGCATTCCAGAAGAACCGTACTTATACCACCACCGACAAATCCCTCAAGATATACTACAAGATCAACGACGAATGGATGGGCTCGCGCCTCAACAACCCCGATAAGCTCAAAGTAAGCGTTGATCTTTCCACCGATAAGGCTATCGGTCTTGGCGTCGTTTCTCTTATGGCAGAGGACAACATCGTTGTCGCTCAGCAGAATGTTGGAAGAGACAAGAAATTCACATGGGAATTCGAGATCGATCCCAAGTATGATTACTACTACGTTAAGGTACACGCTGATACCACCTGGTGCGTAACCGCTCCTATCTGGATCGAAAACCGCGAGGAACTGACCGTCACTTCGATTGAGCAGGCTCTCGTGACCAACACCGTCGATAACAAGGAGCAGCGCATTATCGCCACCGTCAAGAACTCGGCAAGCACCGATATGACAAACGTGAAGGTTGATTTCTACCTTTCCTCCACCGCAGGCTTTAACCTTACCACCGTTAAGCCCTCGGCGACAGTCGAGGTGGGCACCATCCGCGCGGGCGAAAGTGTTGAAGTTTTCGCAGACCTGCCCTACTCCTCCGCAACTCCCCGTATCTACGCCATCGCTTCGGGCGAGGCAGGCGGCAAGCAATTCGGCGCTGTCAGGTACTGTGAGATCTCAAATCTCTACTTTACCGAGATAGTTCCCCTTTGCGCTAAGGGCGGCGTTGCTGCTTACGAGTTCATCGAGCTTTATAACAACACCAACCATACCGTAAACCTCTCGAACTACACCATCCGTTACTACGCAAAGCCCGGTGCAAACGCAGATTCTCTCGCGGAAAACACCTGGAAGCTGACCGGTACGATCGCACCGCACTCGACTCTCGTTCTCTGGTTCGTTACAACAAACAATAAACTCAGCGTTGCCGACTTCAACAACCGCTACGGCACTTCTCTCGTCGGAGGTAAGGATATCGTTATGATCGTCGGAAATCCCCTTCCCGACACCAACCCCGTTCAGCTTGAGCTGATGACCGGAGGAAAGGTCCTCACCCGTTGCTGGTTCAACTGGGAGGGCGCAAAGGACGTAGCCGCAGATAAGTCTATCCTCTTCAATTACCCCACCAACTACACTGCCACCGCGGTTGTAAGCAAGACTCAAGTCACCCCCACCCCCGGTACACTTGAAGAAGGACAGATGCCCGAGCAGGTGCAGAAGTGATCAGTGGTTAGTGGACAGTGGACAGAAAGATGCGGGCAGATAATTCCGGTTCGTATCTTTGGACATTGATCGGATAAATAATCTAATAATAAATAACACGGATATTGCAATTTGCAATATCCGTGTTTTAAGTTTGTTTTGAATTGTTTAGCCTAATAATGGACTAAAAGGTAAAATTGAATTATAAATTCGCATCTTTCTGTCCACTGTCCACTAACCACTGTTCACTTTCTTCTGCGTACAGTAAGGCACGCGCCACAAACGATAACGGTGATGATCGCGTAGGTCGAGAAGCCTCCGCAGCCCTTCTCGGGAGTGGGCTCGGTAGCGGTGGGAGCTTCGGTCTCGATAGCCACGGTGGTTTCGGGCTCTTCGATAACTTCGATGAACTGCTCTGCGTCTGCGGAGTTGGTGAGTGCGGCACCCTTGAACTTCGCATAAGTCTCTGCAAGCCACTGGTCGAATTTGGGAGCGACGAGGTACATACCGTCAGCATTGAGGTGGCTGACGTCGCTTGCGGTCTGGCAATACTTTGCGCGGAACTTCGCGTCTGCCATATCAACGCCGGTGTACTCGGTGTCTGCCGCGTACATACAAACGACGTGGGGATCGTTATAGTATTCAGCAAGCTCCTTCATAGCATCAGCATAGTCATTGTTGGTGCCAAGATAGCCCGACTCGCCAAGATTGCTCCAAGCGGTGACAAGAACGATCAATGCATCGGGATTCTTCGCACGGATACCCTGAATGATAACGTTGAGCGCGCCCTTGAAGGAGGTGACAGTCTTGCCGTCATTCTGACCAAAGGGAACGCTGTAATGACGGTCGTTACGTCCGCCCTCGATGATGTAGATGTCGCCGTCTGTAGGCATCTGATCGTAACGTGTGTGCATGGGAGGCTGGTTGCCCGACTGACCGCGCGCGGTTGCAACGGTGTTGCCGCCGATACCGTAGTTGTGGAAGGTCATGCCGTACTTGTAGCCGAGAAGGTTGACCCAGGTCTGATGCTGACCGAGCTGCGAGCCGCCAAAATAGCTGTCGCCGATCGCGTACATCTTAACGCCCTCGAGAACGTCATAGTAATCTTCGGTCTCGCCCACGAGCCAGAGAGCCGCTTCCTCGGCATCCTTGAACTCGGACATTGCCTTCAGTGTTGCATACTTTGCGGAGGGAACATTGTTGGAGGTGACTACCATAGCCTGGCAAAGTCTGATGACCTCGAACTCGACTGCGTGCTTTGCAAGCTTTTCGTCGCCGACAAAGAGGAAATCGGAAACCTTGATGGGATAGTGCTTGACTACCTCGTCGAAGAGACGGAGGGACTTGTCAAGATCGCCCGCGTAAGAGAGGACGATGCCCTTGTAATTCTTCTTGATGAGCGCATTCGCGATAGCGGAATCCGCGGAGTTATCGAAAACGAGAGTATACTGCTTATCTGCGGTGTAATCAGCGGGGAGATAGATGTTGTATGTCACCTTTTCGCCCGACTGATCGGTGTAGGAAGCCTCGCCGGTCTTGTCAACGGTCTTGAAATCGGTGGGCTCAACGAGATAAACGGGAGGAATGAGCTCTTCCTCGGTCGAGTAAACGGGAGCATAACGCATACAGATGCGGAGATTCTCGTTATCCTCGGTGGTGGTGTAAGAATAGAGGCGGTACTTTTCGGTCATAAGGACGTTATAAACGTCGCAGCCGTTGAGGTATTCCTTCGACTTGTCGAATACCCAGTTCGAGCCTTCCTTCTTCCAATGCGAGATGGTCATAACGCTTGTGGAAGCATACTTACTTGCATCGTGGTCCTCAAAGGTCTGGTCGAAGAAGTAAACGGTAGTGCCTGCCTTCGGAACGGTGAAAACGTCGGAGTTATCGTAAACTGCGTTACCGTCGGAAATAATGAACGCCTTGGAATCGTGGTACTGCGAGCCAACGTAGCCGTCGTGCCACTCAAGACCCTTGACCTCGGAGGTAGCGATGAGGGGCGCGCCGGTCACCAGGCTGAGAAGCTCGGGATCGGGCCATTCGGTCTTGAGCTCCTTGTTTCCGGAAGCGGTTCCTGCCTCATTGGTCTGCTCCCACTTAACGGTCACGGGAGCGTCAACTGCGATGTCCTTGTATCCCTTGTCTGCCTTAACGCAGAGACGGATGATCTCGTTATCGTATTCGGTAACGTAAGTATAGGTCGAACCGTTCTTAACGATGGTGTTGCCTGCATCGAAGCCGACATCGTAAACGTATCTTCCGCCCTCAAGCTTATAGCGGGTGAAGGCGTTGAACGCGGTGTTGTAAGAGCCAGAAGAATATGTGATCTTCGTGCCCTTCTTGGGAACATTGATCAGACCCGAGAAAGCATAAGCCGCGGATGCGTGGCGGACTTCCTTTGCTGAGCCGTTGGTGTTGGACGCCGAGGAAGCATATCCGCAGAACCACTGCAGATTGCCGATGGTGCCGTTTGCGTCAAAGGTAGCGGTGAAGTTACGCGCATTGAGCTGAGCGAGAGTCGAGGGCTCGGTGGTAGGCTCTGCGTAGATCACGGGAGTGCTTCCGTCACCGTCAGCGGCATAGGAGAAACGGATGAACTGGTTATCCTTGTCGGTGATGAACTCATATCTGATGCCGCCGTCAACCACAGTCTGACCGATGCTCTTGCCGTAAGCAAAAGTGCCGTCAACGTTGGCTGCAGCCTTGTCGATCACCCACTCGCCGTTCTGCTGTACCCATACGGAAACAGCAAGGAGAGTGTGTCCGATACCCGCCTTGGTGGGAGCGGTGTAATAGACCTTGGTGCCCGCTTTTTCGATAGTGATAATATCGGAAGTGCGGTAGTTATCATTGCTGATAAACTTGTACTTGTTGTTATTTGTGGGTCCGCCCACCGCGCCGTTCGACCACTTTGTTTCAATAACGGTCGCCTCAGCAAAAGCCGAGAATGCGCTTGTGGGGACGAGGCAAACGATGAATATGATTGCCATAATAAGACTGATAATGCGTTTAGTCATGATTTGACCTTGCCTTTCTTGATTGTTGATATAATGATACTACATTTTGGTAGGAAAGTCAAGATATATCTTGACAAGCACGAAAAAAATGTTATAATTAATTTGTTATCTATGGGAACTTTTTGCGCACTTTTTCGTCTTATACAGTAAAGGGAGGTAATAGAAATGAAAAAACACTTTGTTTTACCGTTAATAGCATTTATTCTATGTATTTTAACCGCCTGCGAACCCGGCGGTACCTGTATTGAAATTGAAGAAACCTTGAACGAAGATACTAATGAACAAACAGAGGAAAGATTCTTCAACCTCACACCCACCTCGCCTGCCGGATGGTGCGTTGACCCCGGAGCATACCGTAACATATACAGCGGAGCGCGCGATATTCCGCCCGTGGGTTCACTTCAGCTCACACCTCTTGCCGCATATCTCGCCAACACTGCCAAAGACGGCGAGGAAATGTATTTTCTCGTGGGTGTAACCGATTCAAAAAACTCATCGGGGACTCCAAAGGGATGGACAAATGAAGATTTTATGTCGTTCGTTTACAACGGCAAGACCGTCGAAGAATATCTTTCCTCGTTTGAATATCACACCTACTGCAAAGATAATTCGACCTTTACTTTCTACGCTTCGTGGGATATTCTTTCGGCAAATCTTTACGCCGGTATGACCCCGGAGGAAGCTCTTAAAGAAGAAAACTACGCAAAAGTTTCCAAATTGCATTTTGATTATTGGGAGGCATACTACAGAGCCTATGCGGCTTTTCTGTGCGAGATTGCACCATACGAACAAAAACCCGCAGTTGCGGAATATCTTGAGGGCTTCGGCATCGAGCTTTACTGTGACCCGAGCACCGAGGAATGGCGCTATCATCTGCAGGTGATAAAGACCGCGCATTCTTCGATAGGTGCGATCAACGGCACTATGAATTTCCTTGTTCAATGCACTAAAGAGGAGCTCTGGGCGCTGAACGACGCCAACACAGATTACGGCTTCATCTTCTACGCCTCCGACAGCGAGGGCAGATTTATCCTTTCGAATCAACCTCCGATCGAAGGCTACCGCGGAAATCTTTCGTCCGATCTGTGCTATCTCGACCGCAGATTCATCGACGGACACGTTGCGTTCTCGTATGAAGAGCTTGGGATTTATGAGAGGTTGAAATACGAATAATATCTATCATAATATGAACAAAACTCGCCTCACCGCAATGGTGAGGCGAGTTTTGTTCCGAAGCGTCTGCAAGGTACAACCGGTTTGAATCATATTAGGATAATTTCGCCATCGTGGGAGGGCGACTAAAGAAGCTTTTCCGCTATTTATTTTATCAAATATGTTCAGCAGTTTTCTCTCACAGCTTATTCCGGCTTCTTGCGAAGCAGATATTCATCAAGCTTCTGCTTCATATTATCGGGGATCTTGCGGGCAACGGGGCACCAGACGGCGTTTGCCATTCTGTCGGCGAATTTGGTGATAAATTCGCTGTCCTTTTCGATCTGCTCTGCAGTGAGAAGAGCCTTTGTGTCGTAGCTGTTATGGATCGTTCCCGTGTTGCCGGGCGCGTGGCGCGCAAAGGAGACCGAAGGCACACCCTTATCCGAGAAAGGCGTGGAATCGCTCGAATAAACGCCCTGATAAACGCTGACGGGGAAACCGCACTCGAGTCCCATATAGGTAATATAGCTTACAAGCTCCTTCTCGGAAGTACAGCAAGAGGCAAACTTGCCCATGATGCAGCCGATCATATCAAGATTTATGCAGAGGACACACTTGTCAAGCTCCTCGCCGTGGGTCTCGCAATATGCCTTCGAGCCGAGAAGTCCTCTCTCCTCGCTTCCGCAGAAGACGAAACGCAGGCTGTAGCTATGCGGATTCTTCGAAAAATACTCGATCATGTGGAGAAGTCCGAGGCAGCCCGACATATTGTCGTAGGCACCCGTGGAAAGCGATGTCGAATCGTAATGCGCGGTAAACACGATATATTCCTCGCGATAGCCCTTCATCTCAAGGACCACGTTCTGCGATCTGCCCTCATATTCATCCTGCTCGACCTCGATACGGATGTCCTTGACACCTTCCTCGACCATCTTGACCGCGTCCTTGGCATTGATGTTGACACCGAGAAGCTTCTCGCCTTTGCTGATATAGGAACGAAGCTCGCGCTGGTCGATGTCGCGGTCGGCATAGTTGATATTTCCGTCGAAGCTGATGAACGCGATCGCGCCGTTTTCGATCAGGTCGCGGTATCTCCAGTAGCCGAGATATGTATCGATCATAACAATCTTTCCGCGGCATTGCGAAAGCGAATATTTATCGGTCGCGCGGAGATAGTAAAGCTCGCCTTCGGCAATTCCCGAGCCGCAGCACATATAAGCCTTGCACGCGATCTCCTTGCCGTCGGCATAAAGCTTCGCGCGCTTGATGTCGCCGAGATCAACGGCAAATTCCTCGAGATACGCACCTGCCGTGAACTGATTGCACAGGCCGACAAGATATTCGGCTGCCTTTTTCTCCTCTTCTCTGCCGCCCATACGCACATATGCGGTGTCGGCGAGGATCTTGTTTATAAGATTAAGTTCCATGCACTATCAACACTTTCCGCCGTTTCTTTGAAACCAGTCATTATTGCCTTCTTTGAGAAAAACAATATCAGCCCAATCATAAAAAGGAAAATCCCGAAAGGTCCCTCTGATAAATGTGTAATAAAAAACCATACAATCTGTATATTCTTTACCGTCTTTAGCTTGGTAGCGTTCTAATTCCTTTTCACAGCGTTCATCCCCTAAGTATTTTATTGTAACTACGCCTAGTCCATTCGAAAACATATCAATGACCTCATCCATTTCGGTCTTTGAATAAAGTTGAGAATCACCGTAATCAACGATCGGTAGGAAGATCAGAGGAAGAAGCAACCCAATAATAGCCAATGCCAACAATAACGATGCTGCAATTACAATAATACGAGTGACGGTGTGCTTCTTTTTAACCTTGTTATTCATTTTCATTACCCCTTTTTATTCCTCAAATTTCATCGGATTTTCATTAAGATAAGTCGCAAATCTGATTGTATATCCGCCCGTTTCGATGGGCTCAGATACCGATTCCATCGACCAACCTTCGAGCGCGTCGAAGTTTGGGATGAAGGTATCTACTCCCTCGGTCTCGGCGTCGATGAGGGTGATATACGCACGGTGGCAATATTTTGCAAGATCGGTATAAAGCCTGCCGCCACCGATGAGCATAACGTCATCCTCGGGGTATTTCGCGATCTCGGCGAAAAGCTCCTCGTAATCATGTACCGAAACGGTATCCTCGGGCGCATAATCGCGGTTTGACGAAAGCACCACATTCACCCTTTTCGGGAGCGGCTTGCCTCCGGGAAAAGATTCAAGCGTTTTTCTGCCCATAACAACGGTCTTGCCCGTGGTCATTCTGCGGAAATATTTCATATCCTCGGGGATCGAGTAGATAAGGTCTCCGCCCTTGCCGATCGCCCAATTTCTGTCCGCTGCTACGATAAGATCCATCGCGCTACCTCTTAAATCGCAACGGGGATCTTGAATCCCGTCGGGTTAGCCTGATAATTCTCAAAAACTACGTCCTCGACCTTGAAATCATAGAAATTCGTGATCTCGGGATTGAGGCTGAATTTCGGCGCCTCGAACTGCTCGCGCTCAAGCATTTCCTTGACGAGCGGAATGTGGCGGTCATAGATATGCGCGTCTGCGATCACGTGAACGAACTCGCCGGGGATGAGTCCCGAAACCTGCGCGAACATACAAAGCAGAGTCGCATACTGAACGACGTTCCAGTTGTTCGCGGTGAGCATATCCTGCGAGCGCTGATTGAGAATGCCGTTGAGGTACTTGCCCGTGACGTTGAAAGTCATCGAGTAAGCGCAGGGATAAAGATTCATCTCATTGAGGTCTGCGTGATTGTAAATATTGGTCATAATACGGCGCGATGCGGGGTTGTGCTTGAGATCATAAAGCACGCGGTCGACCTGGTCAAACTCGCCCTCGCGGTACTTGTGCTTGATGCCGAGCTGATAGCCGTAAGCCTTGCCGATGGTGCCGTCCTCGCCTGCCCAGGAATCCCAGATGTGGGAATTAAGCTCCGAGATCTTGTTAGACTTCTTCTGCCAGATCCAAAGGATCTCATCGATGCAGTTCTTGACACCCGTTTTGCGGAGGGTCATGATCGGGAACTCCTTACGGAGGTCATAGCGGTTGGTAATGCAGAATTTCTTTACGGTATGCGCGGGTGTGCCGTCCTCCCAGCGGGGGCGGACGTCGAGATCGGTATCATAAAAGCCGTTTTCAAGAATATCGCGGCAATTTTCAATATAAACTCTGTCTGCGTAGCTCATACTAATTCTCCTTAAATTTCGTGATCGACCACGGCGCGCGCCGAGCGGACTGTCTTTACAAAATTCGAAATGACAACGTGATCGGGGTGTACCTTGTAGTTATGAAGCGCCTCAAGCGAATCAAATTCGGTCAGAAGCACCATATCATAAGACATATCGGTGCCCGAAACATCGCGCCCGATCTCCATACGGCACAACCCCTCGATCTTGCCGCTTGCATAAAGCGCCAAAAGCCGTGCCTTTACGTCCTCGAGATTCTCGTCCTTCGTCTTCCCACCCGCCTCGGGCAGGAATTTCCACATTACTATATGTCTGATCATTTTTGACCTCCGGATTTTTGATGATATATATTTATTGTATCATATTTACAGTATATTTGTCAATGATTTTGAAAAATTGATAAAAATGATTTTCACGGAGGCAGTTAAATAAGTTTATACATCTATTTTTATTTCGAGATTGTAGGGACCGACGTCCCCGGCGGTCCGAGCCCAATCATATTATCGCTGTGCATAAAATTAAGAAAATACTGCTATAGTCTCTGGATTTGACCAAATATATATTTTTATGCCCACGGACCGCCGAGGACATCGGCCCCTACAGTATATAATTTTAATTTAACAAAAAACTTGACATCCCGCTAAAAATATGATATATTAATGTTGTAGGAACTTTTCGCCCTTTTCAGCCAAAAGGAGGAAATATGAAACTCAAAAGATGGCTCTTACCGCCCGCGACGATCGTGTTCGGTATCGCGTTGTTTTTGTTGTTCGGTTTGATGCTCTCACTCATCGAAAGCATCACCGCCGAAGCAATTATCACGGTTATTATTTCAAACCTTTGTCTTATCTTTCCCGCAATTTTCTCATTTTTCTACGGATTCAACTGTTTGGCTGATGCAAACTGCAAACTCCCATTTATCCTGTATAACGCATTTTTGTTCGCCGCTCCTGTCGCTTTGTCGGTGTTTTTGACTCACAACGCTTTCTCAATGATCTTGTCGCCCATTCTTTTTGTCGTTTGTCTGATTTTGGGAACTCTTGGAGTTTTCATAAGTAAAAAATCCGAAAAACAGCCGGAATATACCTTACAGTTTAATGGTGTAAGTATGACAGAACCAAAATCGAATTAACTATTCCATATAAAAAGACGAGAGCGATCTCGTCTTTTTATATTTTTACTCAAAACACTCAGCGTATTTGGGGTTCTTGCGAATTTCATCAACAACATTTTTATGAAATGTTCGTAATTGCCTTTTCCAAAAATCATCTCCGAGGGGAGCAAGATCTCCCTTATCTATCTTCGGCAACGCCGAAACCAACGGCGCGGAATATTGATATTCACCTTCATTGTAAATGCGTTCATACGCCTTGCAATGATCAAAACATTTATCAAAATAATGGAGTATATTTTCCATGCTGCCACCATTGTCTGTTTCGTAGTGCACCAAAGTCAAATACAAATCACCAATATCCCAATGCCATCTTCCGCATCTGCCGTCAATAAATACGGTGTCGTAAAACTGAATAACCGCCCAAAGTATCTGTCTTCCGTATTCAGAGGATGACACCCAAGGTCTTAAGGCTACAGATTCGAAAATAGCAAATTGAAGATTTCCCAGAAGAGCCATAATTCTTTCGCCTTGATATCTTGCTTTTTCTTCTCCGACGGTTGCCAAAGGCAATAAGACTTCTTTGCAAACTACAAGTGCGTTTTGATCGTTGACAAGCGCTTTTGCCTTTTCGTATTCACCCATGCGGCAATAGAGCGGTGTTATATGACGAATGGCCATTTCACGGTCTTCGGGAGATGGAGCGCATTTCAAAAGCTTTTCATAGGCACGTACAGCTTCCTGCCAATAAACATTTTGTGAGTTATATTCAATATCATCTTCTATGATGCCGGACGAATCGGAAAGATACCCTTTTGCCCCGTATTTATTCCAACCCCACATATGAAGCGCCTGTGCGAGCTTCAAAAGAATTTTCGGTTCATTCGGGAACTCTTCGGAAGCGGCGCGAAGCATATTGACGCATTCCAGGACATCTTCCGACAGGCTGCCCTGATACATTGTAAATCCCTGTTTTGTAAGTATCCCCGAAGCCTTTTCAAGAATAGTTCTGATCTTTTCTTCTCTTTCGTCGTGGTATCCGAACAGTTCGTCGATCGAAACGTGGAAGTAATTTGCGATAGCAGGGATCATTTCCATATCGGGATAGCTCCTGCCCGCCTCCCAACGCGAAACAGCTTGCGCGGTTACTCCGAGCGATTCTGCAAGATTATCCTGCGTTCGCCCGTCGCGGCGGCGCAGTTCGCGTATCTTTATTCCTAAATTGAGTTGCATTTTATTTCTCCTTGAAAGGTTTTTCACCGGTGTGAGTATATTATATCACACATTCGGACAGAAGGCAATTATCAAATAGTTGTTTAGGTATCAATTATTGATTGATTTTTTGCTGTTCGCACTCATAAATAAAGCCCTCCCGCTTGCGGGAGGGTTGGGAGGGGAGTCAGCGGCGCGCGGAGTTTTACCGCTGGAACGAAATCCGGAGCAAAATATAATAAAGATGTGAAAATCCGCACCGCGGATTTTTTCCTTTACGTTCCGCAAGGCGGAACATATCGCATCACGAAGTGATATATCGTATCCGCAGGATATATCGCGCCGAAGGCATATCGTGCGCCCTTCGGGCGCGGGGTGAAGGAGCGAAAACCTCCGACAAGCGGAGGTTTTACTCCTTCCAAACGGTCGGCGGGGCGCCGCCCGTTTGAAGCGCAAAGGGTGTTTCGCCCTCTGCGGAGGGCGACTTAAGGCTCCGCCTTAAGAATTCGCCACCTTTTGAAAAAGGTGGACGAAAACTTTCAAGCTGGTGGAGTACTAAATACGAATCACCAAAAAACTCTTGACTTTTCCCCGATTTTGTAGTATCATATATTATGTATATTTATATTTAGGAGTTATACTATGGAATACCGCATTTCAAACAAGCTCGCGGCGCTCAAGCCGTCGGCTATCAGAGAAATATTCAAATCCCTTTCCGACCCTTCGATCATCGCTTTCGCGGCGGGCAACCCCGCGGCGGAGTCCTTCCCCGTCGAAGTCCTCGCCGAGATCACCGCTGATATTTTCGCCAATGAGCCCGTCAAGGCTCTGCAGTACGGTCAGACCGAGGGTTATCCCCCTCTCCGCGAAGCAGTAAACAAGCGCCTTGCCGAGAAGTTCTCTATCGGTTGCTCGGTAGAAAAGGGCGACAAATACAACGACACCACCCTCATCGTCAGCGGCGGCAACCAGGGAATTGAGCTTTCCTGCAAGGTTCTCTGCAACGAGGGCGACATCGTCCTCTGCGAGGATCCCTCCTTCATCGGCGCGCTCAACGCATTCCGCTCAAACGGCGCGATCACCAAGGGAATTCCGCTCCGCGATGATGGCATTGATACCGAGATCCTTGAATCGACCCTTGCCGCAGACCGTGCAGGCGAGAACAAGATCAAGATGCTCTATCTCATCCCCACCTTCCACAACCCCGCGGGAATCACAACATCTCTCGAGGTCCGCAAGAAGATCTATGAGATCGCAGTAAAATACAGCCTCGTCATCCTCGAGGACAACCCCTACGGCGAGCTCCGCTTCGCAGGTGAGGAGATCCCCACCATCAAGAGTATGGACACCGAAGGCCTCGTCCTTTACTGCTCCTCCTTCTCGAAAGTCCTCTCCGCAGGAATGCGAGTCGGCTATATCACAGGTCCCGAAAAGCTGATGCAGAAGCTCGTCGTCGCAAAGCAGGTTGAGGACGTTCACACCAACCAGCTCTTCCAGATGCTCTGCCACCGCTTCGTCACCGAGCGCGATCTTGACGGCCACATCGAGATGATCCGCGCGATCTATCGCCGCAAGTGCGGACTTATGATGAAGGGGCTCGACGAAAATCTCCCGAAATCCTTCAAATTCACACGCCCCGAGGGCGGTCTCTTCGTCTGGTGCACCCTCCCCGACGGCATCGATATGACCGAATTCGTTGCGCGTTGTCTTAAGAACAAGCTTGCAATCGTCCCCGGCACGGCATTCTGCCCCGACGAGAACGGCACGTCAAATTCCGTAAGATTCAATTACTCCACTCCCTCAGACGAGCAGATCGAGCGCGGTTGCGTGATCCTCGGCGAGGTTGCTCGCGAAATGCTTGATAGCCAATTGTAAAACTGCGTTTTACAATTGAGAACGCGCGCTTATCGCCGCTTGTCAAAATCTTCGATTTTGACAGCTCCCCTCGGCGCGCGGGCTCGCATAGCTCGCCTGAGCGGTGTTTTTTCGGAGGCAAAGCCCCCGAAAAAACGAATCTTATTATAATTGCGAAAAATTACAATCACCCATACAGAGATAAAATTAAGAAGAGGTAACAAAAAATGATTGACAACAGACCTGTTTCCTACTCCGGCGTTCAGCCGAGCGGAAACCTTACGATTGGAAACTATCTCGGAGCGATCAAGAACTTCCCCATCTACTCCGAGCAGTATAAATGCTTCTATTGCGTCGTCGACCAGCACGCGATCACCGTTCGTCAGGTGCCCGCGGAGCTTCGCCGCCGCACATACGAGACCCTCGCGCTCTACATCGCCTGCGGTCTTGACCCCGAAAAGAACACGCTTTACGTTCAGTCCCACGTCCCCGCGCACACCGAAATGGCTTGGATGCTCAACTGCTTCACCATGTTCGGCGAACTTTCGCGTATGACGCAGTTCAAGGATAAGAGCCAGAAGCACGCCGACAACATCAACGCCGGCCTCTTCACCTATCCCGTTCTTATGGCGGCTGACATTCTCCTTTATCAGACCAACGTCGTTCCGATAGGTCACGACCAGAAGCAGCACCTCGAGCTCGCGCGCGACATCGTCGACCGTTTCAATCAGCTCTATCCCGACACCTTCACCATGCCCGAGCCCATCATCGCAAAGTCGGGCGCGAAGATCATGTCCCTCGCAGAGCCGACGCAGAAGATGTCGAAGTCGGACGAAAACGAAAACGCCGTTGTCCGCATTCTTGACGCTCCCGACGCGATCATGCGCAAGTTCAAGAGAGCAGTCACCGACTCGGACAGCGAGATACGCTTTGATCCCGAGAACAAGCCCGGCGTATCGAATCTGCTCACCATCTACTCCTGCTTCTCGGGCAAGACCATCGAGGAGTCAGAACGCGAGTTTGACGGCAAGGGCTACGGCGACTTCAAGGCGGCTGTCGGACAGGTCTGCTGCGACAAGCTGATCCCCGTTCAGGAGGAATATCGCCGCATTCTCGCCGACAAGGCATATCTTGAGGAAGTAATGAAAAAGGGCGCGGACGAGGCATCCTACTACGCACGCAAGACGCTCTCGAAGGTCCGCAGAAAGCTTGGGTTTGTTAACTTATGAAAATAGGATTTGTTTCACTCGGCTGTCCGAAAAATCAGCTTGACACCGAGGTAATGCTTCACCATCTCCTCGAGGCGGGATATGAGATCACGCCCGACGAGACCGAAGCCGATATTATCGTCATCAACACCTGCGCCTTCATCGAGGCGGCAAAAAAGGAAGCCATCGACAATATCCTTGATATTGCGTGGTTCAAAGAAAACAAGAGCCTCAAGGGCATCATCGTCACGGGTTGTATGACCGAGCGCTACCGCGAGGCGGTCCTCGAGGAATTCCCCGAGGTCGATGCCGTTCTCGGAGTCGGCTCGATCCACAAGATCGTCGAGGCGGTCAAGTACGTTGAGGAAAAGGGACGCGGCTACTCCTCCTTCCTCGACAAAAACACCGTCGAGCTCGGCGGCGACCGCGTGCTGACCACGCCTCCCCATTGGACCTACCTCAAGATCGCCGAGGGCTGCGACAACCGCTGCACCTACTGCGCGATCCCCGATATCCGCGGCAAGTTCCGCAGCCGTCCTATGGAGGACGTCATCAAGGAAGCCGTCGGACTCGAAGAGCTCGGCGCAAAGGAGATTATCGTCGTCGCGCAGGACACCACCCGCTACGGTCTTGACCTCTATGGCGAATACTCGCTCGCAAAGCTTCTTGAAGAGCTTCTGAAGGCGACAAAGACCGTCCGCTACCGCCTGCTCTATTGCTACCCCGACAAGATCACCGACGAGCTCTGCGACGTTATCGCGCAGAACGACCGAATTATCAAATACATCGACATCCCGATCCAGCACGTTGTCGGCAAGATTCTCAAGCGTATGAACCGCCACGGCGGCGAGGAGGCTGTTCGCTCGGCAATTAAAAAACTCCGCGAGCGCATCCCCGGCATCACACTCCGCTCCACCGTCATCGTCGGCTTCCCCGGCGAGACCGAGGAGGATTTCGAGGCACTTTGCGAGTTCATCAAGGAAACCGAATTCGACCGCCTCGGCGCATTCCCCTACTCACCCGAGGAGGGCACACCCGCGGCAACCTTCGAAGATCAGATCGACGAGCAGGTCAAGATCGACCGCGCCGACATCATTATGCAGACCCAGTATTCGATCATGGAACAGAAAAACGAGGAAATGATTGGCAAGACCGTCCGCGTCCTCGTTGAAGATTTCGACCCCGTTTCCGAGATGCATTTCGGACGCGGCGACGCAGATGCGCCCGAGATCGACGGCAAGATCTACTTCTCCGCACGCCGCCGCATCGCACCCGGCAGTATCGTCAGCGTCAAGATCGAGGACGTGCTCGACTACGACCTTTGCGGCAGAGCGCTCCTCTTCCCCGAAGCGTGAGGCACAAAATGGCAAAATCTAAAATGAATCTTCCGAATAAGCTGACCGTGATGCGAATGATCATGGTGCCCGTCTGCATCGCCGCCATCCTCATCCCCGAGGCGTGGCTCGCGCCCGACATCAGCGCCATCATCGCGCTCGTCATCTTCGCCACCGCGTCGATCACCGACGCCATCGACGGTAAGCTTGCAAGAAAATATAATCTCATCACCGATTTCGGCAAGTTCATGGACCCCCTTGCCGATAAATTCCTCGTCCTCGGCAGCTTTCTTGCCATCCTTTACCGCTACGAGCACCTCAAGACCTGGCTCTTCTGGGCAGTCCTCGTTGTCATCTTCCGCGAATTTGCCGTCACCTCGATCAGACTTGTCGTAAGCTCGTCCTCTGGCGTCGTCATCGCGGCAAACTGGCTCGGAAAGGTCAAAACCGTAACACAGATGACCTCGATCATCGTGCTCCTGATCGAGCCCGTGATCTACCACACGATTGAAAAAAGCGGAGTCGATCTCCCCGATTTCCTCGACGCCTATCCCCCCGCAACCATTGCCCTCTGTGTGCTGATGACCTTCTTCACACTCTGGTCGGGCATCAATTATCTTGCGGCGTATTGGAGTTATTTGGATCCGGATAAATAAGTTATCACTCGAACGAGTTTTGATTTCAATTTGCAGCTAATCGATATTACGAGTCTGTAGGGACCGACGTCCTCGGCGGTCCGTGGGCACTAAATTATATAGTTGGTAAAATTCAGAAACTATGATTATATTTCCTTAATAGAATGCACAGCAATAATATCATTGGGCTCGGACCGCCGGGGACGTCGGTCCCTACAGATAAAATTCAATTTGTGCTCCTATTGAACATTAATCCGTGCATTTTCACCCAAACAACCGTAAGTTGAGCAAAAAACCACTTACGGTTGTTCGATTTTAAGTCTAAACAACCTTTGGTATCTTCATTTTTTGCCCCTCGAATGCTATAATTAGGGCAGAAAAAAAGAAAGGAGTCCCCAAAAATGGACACAATCGGAAAAAGAATTTCGGAATACCGTAAAAAGAAGAACCTCAAGCAAGACGAGCTCGCCGAAATGCTCGGCGTTTCGCCCCAAGCCGTAAGCAAATGGGAAAACGACCTCTCCTGCCCCGACATCTCGCTTCTGCCCGAACTTTCAAGAATCCTCGGCGTAAGCATTGACGAGATCGTGCAGGGCAAAAAGGAAGAACCCATCGTTTCGGTTCTTCCCGAGGAACAGAGAAAAGATATTGACAAACTGATGCTTCGCGTAATAATTGAAAGCGCGGGCGGCGATCATGTACGTGTTAATCTACCTGTAGCACTCGTCAAGGTTGCAATCGAAACCGGTATGGCAATGCCAAATATCAATTCAAAGATCAATGACAAGCTCGGAGAAGATGCTCTCAGCAGCATTGATTTCGCCCAAATACTCAAAATGGTCGAGCTCGGTGCCATCGGCAACCTTGTCGACATCGAAAGTGCAAATGGTGACATTGTCAAGGTTTTTGTCGAATGAAAATAGATATAACCACCGACGAGGGCAAACGAATCTTCCTTTGGTTTCCGACAAGCCTGCTTCTCAACCGCCTCACCGTCGCGATCGGGGTTGCTTACATTAATAAAAGCAAACGCAATTACGGCATCCCGAAGCTGAGCTACTCACTTGTTATGCCTCTTGTCAAGGAAATACACCGCCAGCGCCGTATCCAAGGCAGAAAATGGACCCTCGTCGATGTAGTATCCGCTGACGGCGAGGGAGTCAAGATCATTTTATAGTGGAGCATTATTATGACAAACATACGTCCCTACACAAAACAATTCTATAAAAATAACCGCCTCTGCTTTGCCGTCGCCTTCAGCGAAGCAATCTTTTCTGCGGCAATTTCACTGGTAATATCGTGGCTGCTCAGAGAAATACTCGACCTCATCGGCGGCAGCTCAACATTTACACTCGGTGAGCTTATACTCATATCGATCGCACTCTGCTTCGGTGCGATCGTTGGCTACCTTATCGTGTATAAATCAAAACCCCGCTTCATCACGCGCGGAATATCGCAGTACAAGGAATACGTTTTCTCCGAAATAACGAAGAAGAACATCTCCGCTTTCTCGGGCGAGAATTCCTCGGTCTACATCTCCGCGCTGACTAACGATATTCCCGCAATCGAAAAGGGCTATCTGACAAATACCTTTCTGATGTTTGAAAGCATCCTCACCTTCATCGGCGCGATGGCATTGATGCTCTGGTACAGCCCGCTGTTGACGCTGATCGCAATTCTTTTGTCGCTCCTCCCACTTATCGCGTCGCTCCTCACGGGCAATAAGATGGCAGAAGCCGAAAAGACGGTATCGGACAGAAATCAGACCTACACTTCAACCATAAAGGATTGCCTGAGCGGTTTTTCAGTCATTAAATCCTTTAAGGCTGAGGTGCAGATGCTGAAAATATTCGGCGAGAACGTGCGCGAACTCGCCCGCACGGAAGAAAAAAAGCAAAAGACCTATATCCTCGTCCAGCTTTTCGCCGCGGTTGCCGGAACGACCGCTCAGCTCGGAGTCTTCATCTTCAGCGCATATCTTGCGCTGTCGGGGAAAGCGATCACCGCAGGTACTGCGCTCATCTTCGTTCAGCTTATGAACTACGTTCTTCAGCCGATCGGAACCATACCGACCTGCATTGCCGAACGAAAAGCCGCACGCGCACTCGTTGAGAAGATCGCAGAAGCGATCAACACCAACGTTCGTGAGGAATCCGAGAGCGAGAACTTCGAGCTTCGCGACGGCATTAAGATCAGCAATCTTTCGTTCGGTTATCAGGAAGATAAACAGGTGCTCACCGACATTGATCTGAACTTCGAGCTCGGCAAGAAATACGCCGTTGTCGGTGCATCTGGAAGCGGAAAATCGACCCTTCTCTCGCTCCTCATGGCATCCTACCCGAATTACGGCGGAAGCATAGCATATGACGGAAGAGAGCTTCGCGAAATTAACAGCGCGGATCTCTACGAAGTCGAAAGCATCATTCAGCAGAACGTTTTCGTCTTCAACGCAACGATACGCGACAACATAACGATGTTCCGCGAATTTCCCGAGGATGAGATCGAAAGCGCGATACGCCTTTCGGGACTCTCCGAACTGATCGCCGAGAAGGGCGCGGATTACCTCTGCGGAGAAAACGGAAGCGGTCTTTCGGGCGGTGAAAAGCAGCGTATATCGATCGCACGGAGCTTGCTGAAAAAGTCGCAGGTGCTCCTTGTTGATGAAGCTACCGCCGCACTCGACGCCGAAACCGCATTCCGCGTTTCAAGCGCGATCCTCGCTCTCGACGGCATCACCTGCATCGTAGTCACCCACAACCTCGACGCTGCCCTGCTCGAAAAATACGACTCGATCATCACCCTCAAACACGGCAAGATAGCCGAATCCGGCACCTTCGACGAGCTGATCGAGAAAAAGGGATATTTCTATTCGCTGTATACTGTATCTCAATAAACAATAAAACCGCCTTGCGGCGGTTTTATTCAGATCACTGACAAAGTCTATCTCAAGTGCGAGATAGGCTTTGTTTTTTTGCGAAAAATGAGAAAGGTGAAGAAAAATGAGAGATTGCCGGT
>JAFQGP010000143.1 GCA_017415485.1 Clostridia bacterium | reverse complement strand
TGCGGATTTAGCTCATTTGGTAGAGCGCAACCTTGCCAAGGTTGAGGTGGCGGGTTCGATCCCCGTAATCCGCTCCAAAAACACGGGTACGTTATAACGTACCCGTTATTATTAGGCGCCATGGCCAAGCGGTAAGGCAAAGGTCTGCAACACCTCTATCCCCGGTCCGATTCCGGGTGGCGCCTCCAAAAAATCCTGAAAGCTCTGCTTTCAGGATTTTTTTATCCAAGCCGCAGGCTTGGCATATCATTGACGCACGAAGTGCGGCGTATATCATCAAGGGCGGCGAGCCGCCCTTGTATCTCATCACGCGCCAGCGTGCATCTTTCCTGCGGCTTGATGATATACAATGCTTCGCATTGATGATATACCGCAACAAGTTGCGGATGATATACACGCCTTTGGCGTGATGTGCGCTTCGCGCAAACTGATTTTGTCCAACCGCTTGCATTCCACCCCAAAGTGTGCTATAATATATTTGACGCAAGCGTCAAATGACAGAAAGGCGGTGGAGATATGAGCAATAACCTTTTTTCTAAAATAGACGGCAAACCAATTATTGTTGGTGATTTTCAAATTGAGAACTATAATGAGAACCTGCATATAAAAATAACGTGTATTTCCGAAGATAAAAATGCCTATTTTATTGTCTTTGAAAATGTATCTAAGTTGAAAATGTCGGACATATCATATCCCTTCCAAATTTGCGGATTTGAAATATTGGATTACAGCTCACGCGGTTATCAAAAGGATTCACGATTCTTTGTGAACGATTATGAAGACGGAAAACTTTCGTTTTTCTGCGAGAATTTTGAAATTTTTAATGCCAACAGATAAAATTGAATGGCATCTTTTTTGTCAACACGCCTCCAAAAAGAAAAGCACTGCATTCGCAGTGCTTTTCTTTTTGGAGGCGCCACTCCTTCATCGAACCGCGCTCGGCGTTTCAAGCAAAATCAGGCGCACTTCTCTTCACTTTTTCATCTGACTGCATCGGGAATCGCAATGTAGCCGAATCCGGTCCGCATTCGCCGCTCGGAGATCGGCAAGCTCGCTTGCCAGGCGGAGAGCGAGCGAATATTCGCGCATAGCGCGAAATTCCGGGGATTATTCTTATTGACTTTCCCTTTGCAATATGCTATAATGAAACCCCAAATCAATAATCCAACACTTTGTAAACTCTTGTTGCGGAATTGTAAAGTTGATGCGGTGGTATTTTGAAGCTGATTTTGCTATAATGAACTCACCAGATCAAGGTTTTATTATACACCTTTTTGCCGACGCACATCAAAAGAGGAAGCCGATCCGAACGGGTCGGCTTTTTTACAATAACACGCACGAAAATTTCATTTTCTATTGACTTTTCTTTCCTTTTATGCTATAATATTAATGTTAATGCGGATTTAGCTCATTTGGTAGAGCGCAACCTTGCCAAGGTTGAGGTGGCGGGTTCGATCCCCGTAATCCGCTCCAAAAAATTCCGAGGACTTCGTTCTCGGAATTTTTTTATCCAAGCCGCAGGCTTGGTAAGGAATCACGCTTTAGCGTGTATGGAATCCGCGTTGCGGTATGGCATCACCTTTGGTGCATTTTCTGCGGCTTGATGATATACAAAACTTTGTTTTGATGATATGCAATGATTCGCATTGATGATATGCAGCAACAAGTTGCGGATGATATACACGCCTTCGGCGTGATTCCGAAAAACATTATTGACTTCCCCTCTCTTTTATGCTATAATGAAATCAAAAAGGTGTGAAAGAATATGAAACTGAAATTTGACGTTGTCGGCAAGCATCAGCCCGACCCTTATATTTTCGAAGACGTCGGACGGCTTTATTTATACGTGACCGCTCCGCGCGGTGTGGAAGCATATTCCGCGGATGATCTGTTCGGAGTCTGGCATTTCGAAGGGATCGTTGCATCGTTTGACGGGCGGTATGAGTATTGGGCACCGTCGGTCACAAAGATCGAGGGGCGTTATTACCTTTACGTTTCCTGCTCAACAGATGACGAATTCCAGTTTATGCACGCGGCGGTCGCAGACTCTCCTCTCGGTCCGTTCACGAATCCGACCTGCTTTTATAAGCGTTTTTCGATAGACTCCCACGTTGTAGAAACCGAAAAAGGGCTGTTTTTGTGGTATGCCGAAGACAACACCGACTGTGATCGAATCGGCACGCGCATCTACGTGGACAAGCTGATCGATCCCCTGACACCCGCGGGACATCCGCGCGAGATGATCGTGCCCACTATGGACGAAGAGATCTTCAAGCGCAACCGCTTCGGCGACGACAGGGATTGGCACACGATCGAGGGAGCTTTCTGGTTCCGCGAGGGCGAGTGGCAGTACGTTATGTACAGCGGCGGTTGCTTTGACAACGAATCCTATCATATCGGCTACGCCGCAGCACGATCCGATGAAACCGATCTGACAAAGGTTTACTTTGTCAAGCATACAAAAGACGGCGCGTTCGACCCTGTTATGATAAAGAATGAATTCGAAGAGGGCTCGGGACACCACAGCGTGATCAAATACAAGGGACAGTATTACGCGATCTACCACGGCCGCGATCTCGGAGGCGAGGCACGCGAAGCATTCGCCGAAGCGCGCACGGCAAGAGTGTGCAAGCTGCACGTGAAGGACGGAGTTATCACCGCGGAACGCTACCCGGATCACGTATGATCAAAAAGGAGAACCGATATGAAATATATAAACCAACTTGAATACGCGCATCTCCCCTACCCCACCAAGATCAAAATGGCGAATATCCCCGAGGAAAAGAAGAAGACCACCGTCAGAAGCTCGGGTTGCGGACTTTGCTGTGCTTGTATGACAGTTGATCTGCTGACCGATAAAAGCCTTGAGATCGAAGAATGTGTACGAATTGCCGAAGAATGCGGTGCCAATCACTCCGTCGGCACTAATATGACGGTTTTGGCACCCGTCATTGCCGAGAAGTTCGGTCTTACCTACTCAAAGACCAACGACCTTGACGAGGCGATCAAGCATCTTCAAAACGGCGGTGCCGTCATATCACACGTTGGCATTCCCGAGGGTGCAAGCATCGGTCTTTTTACAAAAAGCGGACATTACATATCTCTGATCTCGACAGACGGCAAGGAATTCTGCATTCTCGATCCATCTTGGTCTGCAGAAAAATACAAGATCCCCGAAAGGCTTGGCAGAGTCAACGAAGATAACTACCCCTATCTGTATTGTAACGTGAACACCGTTCACAGTGAAACCAAACCGGGGAAAACCAAATATCATCTTTTCGCAAGAAAAAAGGAGCAAAAATGAGCAGTTTCGGAATAAACGTATTTGATTTCGGTGCAAAAGGCGACGGAATTGCCGATGACACCGCGGCTATTCAGTCGGCAATCAACTATGCCGCCGAACGCGGTGGCGGAAAGATCCTTTTTCCTTACACCAAGGGCGGATATAGGATCGCTTCCCCCGCCATTGAAGAGTATAACGGCAAGCCCCTCCGCGCGCAGTTGATGATCCCTCCCGGGGATGCCAACATTATGCTCGAAGGCGAAATGCCTTGCAAAATGCTGAATGCCTATATCGTGCGAAAGCTTGATTCGGTAAAGGATAATTTCGAGCCGACTCGCTTTGCGGAAAAACCTCTCGGTTCAAATAACACACGAATCTTTTCCGATTGGGACGCGCCCGAAGAGCACGACGGAACGGCGCGCCCATACTCGATCATCGCCGCTCCCGAAGGAACGAGCTGCAAGGGAAAATTCAGCGTTTCACAGTTTTCAATAGCAAATCTTGATTTCAGAGTTCCAATGCGCCGCGATAGAATGTATCCGACGCAGTCTGCGGTGAATCTTCAGAACGTCAGTCGCGTACACGTCAGCGACAGCCAATTTGCTCTTTCGGAAAACGTTGGAGAGACCGTTCTCGGAAAAGAACTTCTGCACAATCCTTGCCACACCGCAGGGCTGATCCTTTCGGGCGACCAAAATGACAACAATGTCCTGCGAAACGTAGCTGTTCAAGGATTTCGCTACGGTATCGTGTCAGGCGAGCACGTGGTTGCAGATTATCTGTATATTCACAACTGCGAGGAAGGCATCACCTTCCACGACTGCTCGCATCTTTCCGTCATCAACCATATCGTCGCGCAGCATAACACCGTAATAATTTCGACCGCCGACATCGACATCTTCGGTATGCCGAAGGGTCCTTGCAACGTCGAATTCGGAACGGTAAATTTTGAATGCGGAACAGGACTCAGCCCCGAGGTCTCGCAGCTTCAATACGGAATTCGCGACACTGAAGGCAGACTGCGCGGGTCGCTTGTATGGCACAAGCCTTGGGGAAAGAAGGAATTCCCCGTTCTGTGCACCGAAAAATTCGCTGTTAAACGATTTGGATCAATATAATACTCCGAAAACATAAAAAGGAGACCTGAAATGAACGTAAGATTAGTCTGCGACCTGCCTCCGAGTGAGGATAACCCGCGAAACAGCGAGGGTGCGTTTCTTCGCGCGCCTTCGGGCGAGATATTGTTTGCTTACAGCGCGTATCACGGCACAAGCGGCAACGACCACGCTGCCTGCAATATCAAAATGATCCGCTCATCCGACGAAGGTGAGAATTGGTCCGAGCCCGAAATGATCGCTCCGGCAGCGTTTTTCGGCACGGAGAACGTGATGAGCGTTTCCGCGCTGACTCTTTCGGACGGTGCGCTTGCTTTTTACTTCCTCATTAAAGAAAACGACGGCACATCCACTCTCGGACGCTCGGTTTCGCGTGATGGGGGAAAGACTTTTACTCCCGAACGTACCGTTTGGGACGTTCCCTCCGCTTATTACGTTATCAACAACGACCGACTCGTCCGTATTTCGGACGGCAGAATAATCGCGCCCGCGGCTTATTATCCCGCCTACAAAACCAAATACGGCATTTATAATCCCGCAATAACCGTTTTGCTCATATCCGATGACGACGGAATGACCTTCCGTATGCATCCGAATGCGCGCCTGTGCCACTCGGATCACATAAATCTCCAATACGGTCTGCAAGAGCCCGGCATCATTGAGCTCTCGAAGGACGTTTTCTGGCTTTGGATGCGGACGGGAGCTTCATATCAGTATCAAAGCTTCTCGGTCGACGGACTGCATAGCTTCACCTCTCCCGAGCCGAGTATCTTCACCTCGCCCGATTCCCCGATGCAGATCGTGCGATATGATGCCGACACGCTTTACGCCATCTATAATCCCGTTCCGAATTATAACGGAAAAGCAAAAACCAAATGGGGTTGGGGCAGAACTCCGATAGTGATAAGAAAAAGCACCGACAACGGCAAGACCTTCGGCGAGCTAAATATCATCGAGGAAGGCGAACGCGGATTCTGCTACCCCGGTGTGTTCTTCACCGCGGACGGCTCGATGCTCTGCGCATACTGCCGTGGAGGCGAAGAGGACGGAGCCTGCCTTTTCCGCCTCGGAATTGCAAAATTTGCTCTGGAAGAGATAAAATAAAAATGAACTACTCACAGAAACTAAAATATCATTACAGACCCGCCAAAGGTTGGGTCAACGATCCGAATGGTCTTGTCTGCTTCGGAGGCTATTATCACGTTTTCTATCAGCACGCACCCGATTTTGAGCTCCCGTGGAAGCAGCCGATGCATTGGGGACACGCGCGAACGAAGGATTTTCTTAATTGGGAGGAACTCCCCGTCGCGCTTTATCCCGATAAAGATTACGATGCTGGCGGCTGCTGGTCGGGCACTGCTATTGTGAAGGACGGAATCTTATATCTCTTTTACGCCTCCATCCGCGTGGCGGAAGGCTCAAACAAAAAGATCCAGACGGTCAGCGTTGCATATTCAACCGACGGAATAACTTTTGAAAAATACAAAGGCAATCCCGTCATCGACCACTACCCCACCGACGGAGGTCCCGATTTCAGAGACCCCGCCGTATGCTGCATAGACGGAAAATATTACTGCGTAATGGCGTCGGGAAATCCCGAAACCAAAACTGGTAGGCTATTGCTTTATACCTCGGACGATCTTTTCGATTGGAAATACGTCGGCATTATGAGCGAGTGGGCAAATTGCAAATACGCCGAATGCCCGTCCTTTATGTCCGCCGGTGACGGTGCTCTTCTCGCGGCATCGGTCTGTCCTCTTGACTCAACTCACTACTTTTCGCTTATGTTCGGAAATTTTGATAATGACAAATTCACGCCCGAGTATTCATCCGAAACCGACAAGGGTCCCGATCAATACGCGGGTCAGGTCTTCAAAGATGACAAGGGCAGAACTCTTTTGATTTCATGGATCCCCGGTTGGAAATACCGCGGATATGCTCCCACGGATATCGGTTGTATGTCCGTCCCGCGCGAGATAAAGCTCCGTGACGGCGAGATAACCGCTTGTCCGATCGAAGAGTTACAGCATTTGCTGAAAGACGAAGATGACTCCGTCAGACGAACCGAGAAAGGATTTATTATTGAAAGAAGCGGCAGAGATCCCGTTATATATGAGGGTGAGATCCGCGATCTCAAGATCTTGCGCGACGGATACGTCGTTGAGGTCTTTGTAAACGGCGGAAAAGAAGTCTATACCGCCCTGCTTTGAAAGGAGCCACATTATGATACAGCTTACAGAAAGAGAAAGGATCCTCCGCACCTACCGCCGTCAGGAGATCGACCGCATCCCCATGATCGACAGCGCCTGGAGAGGAACTATCAACCGTTGGCACGCAGAAGGTATGCCGAAAGACGTCGCTTGGGAGGATTATTTCGGATTTGACAGAGCAATACGCGTATGTCCCGACAATTCTCCGAGATTCAAGAAAAAAGTACTTGAAGAAAACGAACGTTTCAGGATCGAAACCACGAAGTGGGGCAGCACGCAAAAGGTATTCAACGTTCTTGATTCGACCCCCGAGATGTTGGAGTTCTATTATGACACCCCCGAAAAATGGGAAGAAGCCAAAGCGGCTATGTATACCTATTACGATGATAGGATCCCGTGGAAAATGCTTGAGACGAACTATCCAAAATGGAAAGCCGAGGGGCGCTTTCTTCAGCTCGTCGTCTGGTTCGGCTTCGACGTTGCCCATACACGTCTGACGGGCACGGAAAATATGCTGATCTCGATGTACGACGATCCCGATTGGGTCACGGATATTTTCGATACTTACCTTAACACCTCGCTCGGCCTCTGCCAGCGCATTCTCGATGCGGGATACGAATTCGACGGCATTTTCTGGTACGACGATATGGGCTACAAGGGCTCACCCTTCTTCTCTCCTGCCGCATACCGTGAGCTTTTGAAGCCCTACCACAAAAAGGCAGTCGATTGGGCACACGAGCGCGGAATGGTGACCGAGATGCACTCCTGCGGTTACATAGAGCCTCTGCTCCCCGACGTGCTTGAAACGGGCGTTGAGATGCTCAATCCGCTCGAGGTCAAGGCAGGAATGGACCCATTCAAGCTGAAGAATCTTTACGGCGACCGCCTCGCATTCCACGGCGGCATCAACGCACAGCTTTGGGATAATATCGACCTTGTCAAGGCGGAAATGCAGCGCATCATTCCCGCGATGAAGGAAGGCGGCGGCTACGTTTTCGCCTCCGACCACTCAATCCCCAACTCGGTTTCCTTTGAGAATATGAAGGAGATCGCAAGGCTCGCGCACGAGCTTGGAAGGTATTAATTTATCCTCCGCAAGCACTGCTTGACACTGTCAAGCACATTATTCTTTACAAATTTCCCGCTTTGTGATATAATGATCGCACAAGAAAGGAGGACTATTTATGACAGTTGGTGAAAAAATACAGTATTACAGAAAAAAGATCGGGCTGTCGCAAGAGGAACTCGGTCAAAAGATCCTCGTCAGCCGTCAGACAATAAGTCTTTGGGAAATGGATAAAACACTTCCGACCATTGATAATTTGTTACTGCTTAAAGAAATATTCGGTGTATCCGTTGACGATATATTGAGCAACGCAGAGCCCGTCGAAGAAGGCAAAGACGAGCCTCGGGAAGCTTATATGTTTCAGTATACAAAAGATGATCTTTTTGAAGTTTTCAAGCAACTGCGCACGCCGTTTATAAAACGGGCAATAAGGTCAACTTTGGCTTGTGCCGTCTTGTTTATTTTTCTTGTTGCGATTGAAGCCCCCGATTTGCTGATCGGTTTTCTCCTCGGATATTTAATGATCAGCATCATTACACAGATAACAGGATATCGTGCTTACAAAAAAGCTTGGCTGCCGACCGAAAACATATTTTCAAAGAATACGTATTCATACTCGATATACGATCAGCACTTTATGCTGAGTATTATCCGAAATGAAGAAACCACAAGAACTCAGAAAGTTTATTTCGACGATATCAAAAAAGTTGAATCCTTAAAAAATCATATAATTCTGAATATTTCCGATCAGATCTTTATCATCAAAAAGGAAATATTAGTCGAAAATTCCGTTTTCTTTTCACTTGGCGAACGCAAATGCGAAAATAATGATGATAAAAAGCCCACCGACCGCTTATAAGTTGTCTCGGTTATTCTGTTGATCCTTTCAATCGTCACGATTTGGGGCGGACTTCTTGGAGTGGGAATACTGTCCGCATTCAACCAAGCAATGACGGAAAATATGTGGGTATTCTTTTTGTTCCTGCCCGTCCCCATCGTATCCATAGCTTTCGGCTTTTACCTAAAGAAAAAAGGATACAAATATAAATCCAATGTGATCGTGGGCGTCATTATGGCGATACTGCTTTGCATTTACGGCTCATTTACCTTTATTTTTGCCGATCTGTATTCTCACAGCGACGAGCCGATCATAAACGCAGAGCAAGTGCTTGGAATCGACATACCGGAACATTCGCGCATCAATACGATGGACAAGACAACCGGAAACCAATCCATGCCTCGCGGTTATGTTTTCTACACCAGCGATATTTATTTTGATAATGCGGTTGCTGAAGGATTTGAAAAAGATCTCCCGAACGATGCAAAATGGATAACCGACATACCGAACGATCTGGTTGGGGTTTCATCCTATTACTGCGATGTTATTGCAAGCGATTACTATATCATTTTCAACAAAGATACCGGAGAATTCAACAAACTCCCGTCCGAAAGCGGAACTTACGTATTCATCAATATTTTGTATAATGCGAAAGACAATACAATGAAATTGGTTGAGTACCGGATAGAATATGTCAAATAAATAATTGAGTGGCTGCTTCATTAAGAATGAGGCAGCCTTGATACTATGTATAAATATTTTTGCCAAATGTAGTTACAGCATTGTATTATATTATACACGTTTTGGAAGATTTTCGCTTCGCGAAAAACTGTATCTTATTAAAACGCCTCATTCGTCACGCTCGCGCGTGCCACCTTCCCCCACCGGGGAAGGCTGAATAGTATAGCAATAACTGCCAACTATTCAGCGAAGATGATTTAGCTATATAATTTTGCATATCAAATTGGAATATTTTATTGAAAAAGTTTGCAAAAACTTCATTTCGAGTGCGGAATGCTCTAAATAAAAATATTCCGATCTGCCCAAACAAAATTATTGAAATATACGATGTTCGCTGAAAAGCTAAAAGTTGTCGACCAATCTATCAGCCTTCCCCGGTGGGGGAAGGTGGCACGAGCAGTGCCGAATGAGGCGTTTTAATAAGATACTGTTTTTCGAGCGTATGCGAGAAAATCTTCCAAAAGTTTCTTACTTTATTTGATCTGCTTTTTATATTATTTAAGGGTTGCTTCAAGCTTTTGTCAATGAAGCAACCCATTTTGTATTTATTTTGCCGCCTTCAGTGCGGCTTTTTTGCTCTCGCCGATGGCGTGGTAGGGCAGAAGCTCGTGCTCAAGCCCGCGGGCGGTGCAATATTGCTTGATCTTTTGGAGCTCATCGCCGTCGTTGTAATCGGGGATCACGGGTGTGCGGATTATTAGCCTTTTGCCCGTTTCGATCAGATTTTCGAGATTTTCCAAGATCAGATGATTATCGGCTCCCGTGCCAATTCGATGAAGCTCGGGATCGAGTGCCTTGATGTCATAGAGGAAACAAGAAGTGTATGGCAATACCTTCTCAAAACAGTTCCAAGGAAGATTGCCCGCGGTGTCGATAGCCACGGAAATGCCGCCCGAGGCGCATTTTTCGGCAATTTCTGCAAGAAAATCGGGATAAAGCATACACTCTCCGCCCGAAAAAGTCACTCCGCCGCCCGTGGCACGGTAGAAGTCAATATCGGTGGAAATGATCTCATAAAGTTCATCGACTGTATACTTGCGCCCATAAAGCTTTCTTGCTTCTGCGGGGCAATTATCGACGCATTCGCCGCAGAGGGAGCAAGAATCGGGACTCGGGCATATTTCTTTGCACACTCCGCAACCGATGCATTTTTCGGTCATCAGAGCAAGCTCGGGGATGGGCGACCTGCTCTCGGGATTGTGGCACCATTTGCAATCAAGGTTACAGCCCTTGAAAAACACCGCAGTACGAACTCCGGGGCCGTCGACCGTCGATGAACGCTTTATATCAAAAATATACGGGATCATGCGTTTGTAAGGATCGTCATTTCCTCGTCGGTGAGGACGAGATCGGCACCCGCGCAATTAGCGGTGAAATGAGCGACGTTCGAGGAGGAAAAGAGCGGTATCACTCTCGGGAAGCCCTTCATTCGGTGCGCGTTGCACATCCAGGCAACGGCAAGGGCGCTGTTTGTGACTCCCTTTTCCTTTGCCATATTTGCAAGGACTTCAAAGCGTGCGCCGCCGATATAGTTTTCGGGCAGGCGGGAAATATCCTCATACGCACCGCGAATAAGCGAGGAATAGGCGACAAGCGGAATATCCTTGTTTTCAAGATAGCGAAGACGCTCTCTGCCGACGTTTTCGTTGAAAATATAATTCGGCTTCATATCAAGACGGCAGTTGAGGTAGGAAAAACGCTGCTGCATAATGGTATACGGCGTGCAGCCTTTTTCTTTTGCCATGGAATTGAACTCAGAGAAGCGCCAGGTGTCATAATTACTGCCGCCGAGAACGCGCACCTTGCCCTTTTTGACAAGAGACTCAAACGCCTCCATAGTTTCTTCCATCGGGGTATCCATATCGTCGGTGTGAGCGTAATAGAGATCGATATAGTCGGTTCCGAGCTTGCGAAGACTCTCGTCACACCAATACTCGATCTGCTCCTTTTTCAGCCCCGCGCCAACGCCGTGGCGGTCGAACCCCACCTTTGTTGCAAGCACGATCTTATCGCGGCAGCCGCGGTCACGCAGCCACTCACCGAGCAGAGTTTCGCTTTCGTCGCCCGTGCCCGCCCAATGGGCATAGTTATTTGACGTGTCGATGAAATTGCCGCCCATCGCAACATAAGCATCGAGCACGGCATAGGCATCCTCCCTCGACACCGTCGAGCCGAACATCATCGCGCCGAGGCAGATCTGTGATACGGTCAAACCGTTGTTAAGTGTAATATATTCCATAATTTTACCTCTATTTCATTCTTTCAATTATATCGTCCTGAAGCGGCTTTGTGATGTCCACGAAAATGCCGCTGTAGCCCGTGATGCGCACTCGCAGATCACGGTGCAGATGGGGGTTCACCTGCGCGTCAAGCAGATCTTCGAGCCCGGCGGCAGTCACCTGCGCGTGCATACCGCCGCGGTTGAAATATACCGCGAGCATCGAAGAAAACAATTCGTGTCCGCTCTCGCCCTCGAACTGCCCCGGGTCGATATCGAGATTCAGCGCACCCGAAAGAAAGCCGTCGGCGGGGATATTCAGCATTGAGTTGAGCATCGCCGTCAGACCGTTCGTGCAAGAGCCGTTTGCGGGGCGCGTGTTCTGTGAAAAGGGCGTTCCCGCAAGGCGTCCGTCGGGAGTCGCGCCGTATTTCATTCCATATTTAAGGTGCCAGGTGTCACTTTGAATGCAAGGGACGATCAAAAATCCATCCGATTTGAGATACTTTTCAGCGTATTTTCGGGATATACGTGCCATACCGTCCGCTAAACGGCTTACGTGAACGTTTGAAAAAGCATCGTCACTGCCGTATTTCGGAACTTTTCGGCACATTGCAAGCGTCCGCGCGTGACCTTCAAAATTCGCATCCACGGCGTCTGTGAGCTCCGCAAAAGTCAGCTTTTTGTCGCGGAAGACGAGAGCATCCGTCACGGTAAAGCAATCCGAGACCGTTCCGAACATCTGAAAATTCATTATGGCAAACAAATACTCGGCGCAGGCGGTGAAGCACTCTCCGCGCTCGATCGGGCGGGCGGTGAAGCAATCCGTGAAGGAGCAAACGGCATAGGGCTTGCGGCGGCGGATCCGAAGCTCGTGAACACCGCGCTCGGTCTTATCTGAAATGAATTCCTCCATATAGGCAAAGTACTTTTCGTAGACATCGTCTATCGTAGCATCGGGGTCATCGCGCAAGGAGCGCAAGATCTTTATAAATACATCCTGCCAGCCGCGCTCGGGAATGCGGGTGAAGGAATGAAGGAGCATTCCTTCCTCTTCCTTTGATTCAAAAGCGTCATAGTGCTTCGAGGAGGGCGAGCCGTTTATCCAGAAGCTGTGCGAGCCGGGCGAAGGCCAGTTGCAGCCGAAATGATGGTAATTCTGAAAGCTCTCCTCGGGCATACCGAGCTTGCGGTATGTCATTTTTATATTTTCGTCGTTGTAGAACATCAGCGCCGAAGATCTGAGAGCCTTGCCCGTCAGCGTATGCCACAAATCGGGATAGACCTTGTCCATTCCGGGCGCATAGTAAAATACAACGACAGGGTTTTTGAATTCGGGCTGTATGCATTCCGCAAAAAGATAAGTAAGCTCGTTGACCGTGCAATTTCCGTCGATATCCGTGCCGCCGAGAAGAAGATACTGCGGTGCGTCGAAATTGAATATCCGCGCAAAGGTCGAGGAGTTTGAGGCATCGCCGACCTGGTGCTCTCCCCTGCCCATATTGAGGTTGTGCTTGCAGTAGTAATCGGTGATCAGCTCCGCCGCTTCCTCGCGTGTCAGCTTGCCGCTTTCGATGTCGGCGCGGTAAAAAGGATAAAGGAGCTTATCCATTCTGCCTACGGTAAGCGTGGGATTGGGGCTGACGTATGAGCAATCGATCAGCGTGATGATCCAGGAAAGCTGCAAGGCGGTTCTGAAATCCGAGGGCTTCTCAAGCGCGGCTTTTCGGAGAGTCGAAGCCACCTCAGCCATTCCCTTACCCTCCGCCGCATCGGCATAGCGAAGGATATAGCGCGTTATCGCCTCGTAGACTTCGATTATTGAAGACAGAAAAACACGTCTGCCTTCATCGCTCTTGCCCTCAAGCGAAGCGCGAGCCTTCTCAATAAGCCCCGAAATGCCATATTCCATGACCATTTCCCAGTCATAGGAGCAATGTCCCGAGCTGAAGATCGCACTCTTATACGGAGAGCGCGGATCGCGGCAAAGCGCGCGGAATTTTTCCTCTTCCTCGTCCGTCAGCTCTCTTTGCACCGAGCGACCCGCGATAAGATCGTATTCCTCGATCGGAACGCTCACGCGGTCGAGGATCGCCGACAAAGCGCGCGCAAAACGCACGGGCTGAGGCAAGGAACCGTCCTCACCCATCAGGTCATACGCGATCAGTATCCTCTCCGCATCGGCTGCAAACATCGGCTTTTCGGTCAGCGCGGTTATTGCTTCATCTATATTCCGTTGAAGTCGTTTCATTTCTGACTCCTCTCGACAGTATGCTATTATAATTATAGCAAAAAATGTACCAAATAGCAAGATATTAATGAAAAAGACTTTTCATTCAGGCCGCTGACAAAAGTGTATATGGAAAAACAATATGTTAAATTGCACAATAATAGTCAAGCAACTGTGTTCGCACTCTCTAATAGGGGTGCAGGGGGCGAAGCCCCCTGCAAAAAAAACGATGTCATCCTGAGGAGCGCCCGCAGGCGTATGCGACGAAGGATCTCGTGCCGCCCCCCATTTACAAGGGGCGGCGCGGTGCCATAACGATGAAGTCTGCAGTAAATTACCGTAAAATTTTGACAAAGCGTTTTGTTCGCACATTCTAAAGTCCAACATAAACGAAATCACTGTGTAATTTTGAAACTACACAGTGATTTTACATTTTCATATATATTTAGTTTTTTAGTGCAGTACAGACCACTTCGCCAGCACCGCGACGCGCAAAGAACAATTTGCGCGTCACGAGATCCTTCGGCGGCAAAGCGGCCTGCGGGCGCCGCCTCAGGATGACATCGTTTCTTTTGAAGGGGGCTGCGCCCCCTTCACCCCTGCTTTGCGAGTGCGAACATAGCATTTTACTAATTATTTGTGCATATTACTATATGTTAATTTTCAATATACGTTTGTCAGCAGTCTGAATGAAAAAGACTCTTCATTCTTCTTTCAAATGATAAAAACGACAACTGCGACTTAAGAGCACATCGGCAAAAGCCCAAAATTACTGCACTTATCATAGCTTCTGCGCAATAATGCCATAAATTATGCAAAAAAATATTGAAAAAGATCCCAAAGTGTGATATAATAACCTTGCCACACAAAATTTAATACTGATTATTCGAGATGCTCTCTATAATTTTATAGGGAGCCTTATCCCTATGCTTAAATTCTATACACATTAGACTATAATGAATTTGGCAAAAATGCAAATTTCAACCAGTCTGATGTGTAGAGTATTCTCGAAATCTGTTAGGTTTTGTGTGGCAACAATCGGAGTTTGCGTTTTTCGGTGTGCGTAGCTTCGGTTATGCACACTTTTTTATTTTTGGGGGAGCTTTCTTATGAAAAATTTGAAGATGATTTTTGCCATTCTGCTTATGTCCGCACTGCTTCCGGCTTTCTTTTGCGCTGTCGATGCGAGCTACGAAATCAGCCTCTCCGAGCAAAAGATCAGCGAAGACTCCTCCCTGCTTTCCTCATACAGCCAAGAATATCAAAGCTTTCTTTCCGATATGCATATCATAAGCAGCAGCGCAAAGGCTTTTACCGTATACGTTTTTATCGGGATCGTGTCGGCATCCGTCATATTTTTTGTTACTCAAAGAAAAAGCTACGGTTGTCTTTTGTCGGGCGGAATCGTTTTTACAGTCATACTGTGGGCTGAAGCAAACAAAATACTCATCCATTGCTTGAAGGATTATGAAATCGGCTTTCATCTGGTCGCCGTCAACGCGGTATATCAACAAAAAGGATACCCGACGCCTTACGGCATATTTGGTGCGCCACAAGATTATTCCGTCATTCAAACACTTTTGCTCCTGCCTGCTTTAGGTCTTTTGATTATTTCATTGGTTCAATTCATTCAATCCAAAAAGCAGCTTTCTATATGATAAAAATCACATCTGCGGAGCAGATGTGATTTTTTATACTATAATCAATCGTTATCAGCAAGCATAAATGCCTTTTCGCCGCGCTTGCGGACTTCCTCTTCGGGGATTCCAAGCTCACGGGCAAGGATCTCGATGATCAGAGGCGAGCAGAAGCCGCCCTGGCAGCGTCCCATTCCCGCGCGAACACGGCGCTTGACGGCATCGAGTGTTCTTGCGCCGACGGGACGGCGGATCGCCTGAAGGATCTCGCTCTCGGTAACCTGCTCACAACGGCAGACGATCTTGCCGTAAAGCGGATCTTTCGCGATGAGGGCATCCCTTTCGGCGTCATTCTTGTCCGCAAAGCGGACGATTCCGCGGCGTGTTCTGATCCAGCCGACCTTTCTCTCGAGGACGAGTCCCGCTTCCTGCATTTCGTGCGCGATATATTTCGCAAGAGCAAAGCTTGCGGTCAGACCCGTCGAGCGGACACCTGAGATACCGACGTAACCGAGTGCCTTCTTGGAAACAACGATATTGTAACCCTCGGGCTCGCGAGCGGGGCGCGCGCCGACGAACTGCGCGATGGTATCCTCGAAGCGAAGTCCGGGAACCATCTTGAGCGCCTGCTGACGGACCGATTCAAGTCCCTCGCGGGTGGTCATTCTGTCGGTCTTGTCCTCAACGTCATCGGCGGTAGGACCGACGATCATATTGTTGTCAACCGTGGGAATAACGAGAACTCCGCGGGTCTTTGCTGACGGTACGGAAGAAATGATATGCGAAACCTTCACGGGAGTATTGTGGCTGAAAACGAAGAACTCGCCCTTGCGGGGGTGAACGGTGAAATCGCACTCGTCAACCATCTTTGCAATAACGTCGCAGTAAAGACCCGCGCAGTTGACTACCCATTTAGCCTCAATGTCGCCCTTGGTGGTGCAGACCTTCTCTACTCTGCCGTTTGACGTGCAGATGTCCTCGACCTTGCAGTCAAGCATAAACTCAACGCCGTTTTCGGCTGCGTTTTCAGCCTCTGCAACAACAACGAGGAACTGGTTTATCTGGCTGTCGCGGGGGCTGTAAATACCTCCGAGGATATTGGGATTGAGCGTGGGCTCCATCTCGAGGATATCCTCTTTGGGAAGAAATTCATAATCGTAAACGCCGTTTTGGAAAGCTCTTGCAAGAAGGCCGGGCACGTTCTCCATCTGCTCGGGATAGAGGACAGGAGCAATGCTTCCGCAATGGATGATCGGAATATCAAGGTCGCGGCAGATGTTGTCGACCATACTGTGAGAAATGGTGCGGATCTTGCACTCGAGCGTGCCGACGGGCATTGTTGCGCTCGTCGAGGTCAGACCGCTGTTCGACTTCGATGCGTCGCCGCCGACATCGTCGTTTTTATCGCAAACGATGACCTTGATCTTATATTTTGAAAGCTCACGCGCCAGCGCAACGCCGACAGCGCCTGCCCCGATAATCAGTACATCAGTTTTAATCATCGTTTAGTCCTCCTTTTTGTCAAGGCTCATACAAGCCACAAGGTCGACGCCCGTTCCGAGAATATTGGCGATCACGGTCTGTCCGCAGGTTGCAGGGGCCTCGAGAGTGACCTTTTTCACCTCTTCAGCGCAAGCAAAAAGCATATCCTTCGGCACGGGAGCCGAGGTGCGGACGGGCATTCTGCGGCGAGCGGCACCCTTGATGGCGACCGACGAGGTGAATGTACGCTTCGGGTCGAAGCATTCGTTAATGCAATATTCAACGCCGCGCTTGCAGCGGTTGCCGCTGAGTTTGACGTCATCCTTTGACGTATATTCGGCAACGACCTCGCAGCCGTTGGGGCAAACTGTGCAGGTTATGATCTTTTTCATGCCAAAACCTCCTTGTGAGAAGCGCTGACAACGACCTCGCCCTCGAGTCCAGCAAGCTTATCCTGGGGGATCGTGAGCTTTTCCATAGCTCCGGGGGTGGTTGCAGCAAGCTTTTTACGTGCAAGAACTTCGCCGCCGCAGGTTGCAACAAGAGTTGTCTCGCGCGCAGGAACGATGGTGCGGAAGAAAAGGTCTACTTCAGAGTCAGCGGACTTATCAATAGTCTGCGGGCAGACGTAACGAATGCCTTCGCCCGCCTTGACCTCGGCGATCTCACCCGAAGCAAGCTCGCCTGCGGCATACTTTGCGGCATATTTGCCCGCCTTTTCGCTCTCGCGGCTGACGTTGTCAACAAGGTCGTTGACGTGAAGCACGTTTCCGCAAGCGAATACGTAGGGGATCTCGGTCTGCATAAACTGGTTGACCGACGCGCCCTTTGTGATGCCCGAAAGGGAAAGTCCCGATGTGAGAGTCAGCTCGTTTTCGGGGATAAGACCTACCGAGAGAAGGAGGGTATCGCAGGGGATGACCTCTGCCTTGTCGAGAATGGGACGCTTATTCTCGTCAACGGGAGCAACGGTCACGCTCTCGACGCGATCAACACCCGTGATATTGACAACGGTGTGCGACAGAAGGAGCGGAATGCCGAAGTCGTCAAGGCACTGAACCTTGTTTCTCTGCAGACCCGCAAGGAAGGGCATAAGCTCAACGACAGCCTTTACCTTAGCGCCCTCAAGGGTAAGTCGGCGCGCCATGATCATTCCGATGTCGCCGCTTCCGAGGATGACTACCTCTTTGCCGACCTTGTGGCCGTAAATGTTTATCAGCTTCTGAGCCGTTCCCGCGGTATAAACACCCGAGGGACGGCTGCCGGGAATAACGAGATTTGCACGGGTACGCTCGCGGCATCCCATTGCAAGCACCAGCGCGCCGAAATTGATGTGAACAACACCGCTCGTATTGACGCATACGAGAGTTTTTTCACGGATCTCAAGAGCCGTGGTTTCCGTGAGAAGGTCAATGCCCTCCTCCTTTGCCTTGTCGGCAAAACGCTCGGCATATTCGGGACCTGTCAGCTCCTCGCCGAAATATTGCAAGCCGAAGCCCGCGTGAATGCACTGTTGGAGAATTCCGCCCGCGCGGATGTCACGCTCGATCAGAACAACACGCTCGGCGCCGTTCTGCTTCGCGGAAACAGCCGCCGCAAGCCCCGCAGGACCCGCGCCGACGATCGCAACGTCATACAAGTATTCTTTCATATCTTGTACCTCTCAATAATATAGTGGCTTCATTATATATCAACAATTTTCAAAAAGCTATTGCCAATTTTGTGAATTTGTTGTATAATATTGCTGTAATCCAAAGAATCATAGAAAGGAGCGCGAAATGTCAGAAAATCCCCAAAGAATATGCTACGATTCCGACCCCGCTTGCCGCGTGCACCACACCGTCGGATATGCCGAGGAATACGCGCTGATGTCGCAGTTTCACTATGACACCTCGCTGATCCTCCTTTTGTTTCTGCGCGGACACGGCGAGATCAGGATCGAGGGTCGCCTTTATACATTTGGCGCAGGAGATATGATAATTCTCAACCCCTCCGAGCTCCACAGCTGCACGATCGCGGAGGACGAAACTTTTGAGCGCATCTCGCTGCACATCGGCGAAAACATTTTCGAAGGCTTCGGCAAGGGTATCGACGGGCTGTTTGCGGCGTTTTACGAAAGAAAACGCGGTGTCGGAAATCTTCTTCACGCCGAAAGACTTCGAGCCATCGGCGGAGATCGGCTTATGAAGGAAATTCTCGCACACGCGGCGGGAAACGGAGTTGCCGATCCGATCCTTTTGCGTTGCAAGGCGATCGAGCTTCTTGCCGCGATAAACGAAGCGGTCGACGGACAAGAGCCCACCGACGAATCGCCGCGCATTGAAAACGAGCTCATCCTTGAGATCCTGCAGTATCTCAACACGCACTATTCAGAGGACATTTCGCTTTCCGACATTGCAAACAAGTTTTATCACAGCAAATACCACGTCTGCCACCTTTTCCGCGAGCAGGTCGGCATCACGATGCACGATTATCTCGCCCTGCGCCGAATCCACCTCGTCAACGACCTCATCCGCCGCGGCGACCCGATCTCCGAGGCGTGCTTTTCGGCGGGATTCAGGAATTACTCAAACTTCTTTCGGCTTTACAAAAAACACACGGGTATGACTCCGCAGGAGTTCAAAAATTCGATCGGTAGATGAAAAAGTTCTTCCAATACATTGACAAGGTAGCATAATTGTGATATAATAATACTACCAATCAGAGGAGGTTTTCATATGAATAACAATCTTTCCATAAGACCCTCAAAGGATATCCGTACAAATTACGCGCAAATATCTGCACTTACAAGGCAGAATCCTGTTGCAATCACAGTAAACGGCAAGGAAGATACCGTTCTTCTCAGCCATGAAGATTATATTGATCAGCAAAAATACATCTCTGATCTTGAGGCGAAGCTTGCCGTTTATGCGCACCTCGCGCAAGCTATGGATGACATCAAGCTCGGCAGAGTTCAGAATGCAGACGATGCTTTTGACGATATTATCTCGGAACTGGAGAATCTCGAGTTATGAGCTTCAAAGTAAAATTCACCGAAACCGCTAAAGATGATCTCAGAAATATCGCCGCTTATATTGCGGAAGCTTCGGGAGAAAAATCGGTCGCGATCAGATTTGTTAATGAATTGCGTGAAAAAACAAAAGTTCTCGAGGATTTTCCCGAAAGCGGTTCTCTTCCGCGCGACAGAGTTATGTTAAGCTCGGGATATCGCTTCTTGGTACATAAAGAATATCTGATCTTCTATCATTATGATCCAAAGGAAGGAATTTCTTATATTTTAGCTGTTTTCAATGCAAAACGAGATTACACGAGAGTAATGCGGAAATACATTCAAAAATAAGCTCAAGCAGCACATCTGTACGCGCGGATGTGCTGCTTTTGATTTGGTCATTTCTATTGACACCTAAAAGAATTTATGTTAAAATAATGACAGAAAGGCGGTATATAATTATGGAATATCTTTTGAATGCTGAATTCAAGCGCAAATTTTCGCTTTCTATGTATAAAAACCTCAAGCTGAAGCTCGGGGAGATGTCCTTTTACAAGGATTTTGTGACCGACAAACGGGGCGATCTTTATCCCGTTTTGTTAAAATCGGACGATTGCCTTGAATACGTTGAATGCAACCGTTACGGTGTGGGCAGAGGGTCTGTATGCCGTCTGATCGGACAGTTTTTTCCTTATGCCACATACGAATTAAGTGCCTCGGTCAAGGAAGGCGAGGCGGGGTTTCGCTTCATTCTTCCCGGCAAGTATGCCGAAATTGCTGTTTCAGCAGATCATATCCGCTACCTTTGCGGTGAACACAAGGAAGATCTCCCGCTCCCCTCTCTTGCAACGGAGGAGGTCACATTGATCGTAAGCTGCCGCCCGGGAGCATTTGACGTTTATTTCAAGCAAAACGGCAAAGCGGAGTTTTTCTCTACTTTCGATGAAGAAGCACTCAAAGATTCAAACGCCTATGCCGAATTTTCGGAAAGCCGCGCGGCATTGCTCCTTTCGGGAGCAGCCGAGGTCAGCGAGGTGAGCTTTTATATCGACAACGGTGTTTCAATTGCCGATATGCGCCCCATTCGCTACGAAAACGGCGATGTAATGCTCGAAAACGGCAAGATCCATATAACCGCTTCGATCCGTATGCAGTCAGGCGCATTCCAGGGCATCTTCTCGTGGATACCCGGCACCGCCGAATTTGAGCTGACGGGCGCCCTCTTTTATGATTGCGGCGACGGTAAATGGTGCGGCGACGTTGCCGCTTCCCTGCTGTGGCATCGCGAAGAAAAGCTGTGGTATCTTTGGGTCTGCGCTTTTTCGCACGGACATATACTCGCGCACGCGACGTTCGACAGCGACGTGCGATACGGTGTGAATGTCATTGACGTGGAATTGATGAAAAAAGCCGACACAGACGCAAGGATCGATTCGTTTTTCACATTCGCGGGTGACGAAGACCCCGATTTCTTCTATGATAAAGCAAACTCGCGTTGGCTGATGGCTATCTGCCGCCGCGATCCCGCAATAAACAACTACCGCTACTTCTTCTTTGAATCGGAGCAGCCATTTGAGGGCTACAAATGCATCGGCAAGGGATATGACGGCGCGGAAACGGGAGGCTCATTCGTCAAGGTAAACGGCGAACAGTATTTCCTTTGCGGCAACGATTTTCACGCAACATCCGACTACCGCATATACGGCAAGCACGGAATGAGCAAACCGAGCTTTGACTACCCCGACGGCGGATTCCGCGGGTGGGGCACTCTGATGCCGATCAAGCTCGGCTCGAGAACAAGATATTTTTGGCTCACCTTCGACCGCCACAAGGGCAGCGGCTACAATTGGAGCTACGGAAACCTATATTGTTTTGAAGCAAAATAAAGGAGAAAAGCTATGCAATCTTGTGACACTTTAATAATAAATGCATCCTGCTCCGAATACGGGCAGAATATCCTTGCCAAAAACAGCGACAGGCCCACGGGCGAGCCGCAGCCTCTTTGCTTCTATGAGGCGAAAGAATACCCCGAAGGGGCAATTCTTCGCACAACATACCTCGACATTCCGCAGGTCAGAAAAACATACGCCGTTGTCGGCTCGCGCCCCTATTGGATATGGGGATTCGAGATGGGATACAACGAAAAGGGACTCATCATCGGCAACGAAGCCGAATGGTCGCGCATGGAAACGGAGACCGAGGACGGTCTTCTCGGAATGGATCTTCTCCGCCTCGGGCTTGAGCGTGCCGCGACAGCACGTGAGGCGATCGAGGTCATCACCGAGCTCTTGAAAAAATACGGTCAGAAGGCAAGTGCAAGTAAGCTCATAACAAGATATTACGAAAATTCCTTCATCCTCGCCGACCGCAGTGAATGCTGGGTTCTTGAAACCGCGGGGCGTGAGTGGGTAGCGCGCGAAATCAAGGATATGCAAGGCGTATCTAACTGCTACTCTATCGGGAAAGAATTTGATATAGCATCCGAACACCTCGTGAATATCGCCCGCGAAAGGCGTTGGCTCTCGCCGGGCGAAGAATTCGACTTTGCCAAGGCTTACACGGGTCACGTGCCGAATCTTTCGGGCGGAACGCAGAGATATCGCAGATCGAACAAGCTACTCGCACAGAACAAGATTCACAGCTTCCCCACCCTCGCCACAATTCTGCGCGATCATCACGAGGACGAGCTCATCGCGCCGCGTTTCGGCGCAACAAGCGCGATCTTTGTGTCGCTTTGTATGCATTTCTGCGATTGGGGCAACAGCGAGACATCCGCGTCCCTTCTCGCTCGCTATGACGATGACCTCGGTGTCATCGCCCGCTATGCACCCGCGCAGGCTTGTCTTTCGGCGTATATCCCCGTTTATATGATCTCCCTGCCCGAAAAGATGCAGACTGCGGAGAAAAAGTTCGATAAGAACTCTCTCTGGTGGCAGGTAAAACGCCTCGGACTTCTCGTCGCAGTCGATGAAGAACACTTCGCCGAAGACGTCAGACGTGAGCTTGCCGACCTTGAGCAAGCCTTCGAAAAGCTTGCTATATCGGCTGAATCAATGGCAAAAAAGTTTATAAAAGAAGACTCTATTGCAGAGGCAAAGGAAGTTTTGAAAAAAACAACCGATACTTGCACAGAAATGCTTTACAATTTTTCCAAGCGCGAAGCCGACCGCATTGCAGAGATCGTCAAAGCTTCGGGCGGTCTTTACGGCAGGCAGAAGGAAACCATCGAAAAATACATTGAATATTCGGAGATCGATCTCTTTTATAATAAGGCGGTGAAATTATGATCTTTTCATTACCGAAGGAAGGCAAAAAAGCCCTTTCACTTCCGCATTTTCCGACCATAGCTCAGGCTTTCATTTTCAGAGCTTACGAATACGTTCCCGCAAACAAAATAGCCGAGATCCTCGGCACGACCGAAGAAAACGTCATCCGTGCGGCAGAAGATATGGGACTGCCCGACTATGCGCCCGGCAACATCTGGCTCGAGCGCGGATATATCACCATCATCCGCAGAATGTGGCATATTCTGCCCTATTCACAGCTTCTCGAGCTTCTCGGGATGACCGAGGGCGAGCTTGCGCTCATTCTCAAAGAAGAGGACTTCCTTGCCGAAAAGCTCCGCGAAAAACCGATCTGCGAGCCCGTCCGTTGGCGTGAGCTTACCGACACGGAAAAACAGCAGACTGCGAAGATCAAGGAATTGATGCAGACTGTGGACGTTTCGGGCAAGAAATCGTTTGAATTCGAATACAGCGTGCCAAATATTAACCGCGATGGCAAAGAGGTGTTCAAAACCCGAATGATCTATGCCTTTTCTGGGCTTTATCAGCACGCTTTTGACGTGCCAAGCGAGGTCTATCTGCCCGACGAACAGCTTGCAGCATACCGCGATCTCGGTGTCAACGGCATCTGGACGCAAGGTGTGCTTTCGGGACTCGTGGAATTTCCTTTTGAGCCCTCACTTTCAAAAGGTCACAAGGAGCGTCTTGCGCGTATGCGCGAGCTGACCGAGAGGCTTGCCAAATACGGGATCAAGCTCTATCTTTACATAAATGAACCGCGTTTTATGCCGCTTTCGTTTTTCGAAAAGCACCCCGATATACGCGGTCATATCAGAGGCGACGGAGCCTCGCTCTGCACCTCAACCGAAAAGGTACGGAATTATCTGCGCGATTCCATTGAAAAGATCTGCCGCGAGGTACCTCTGATCGGCGGTTTCTTCACGATCACGCGTTCGGAAAACCTGACCAACTGCTATTCTCATTCGGGCGACGGAAATGTCGAATGCCTTTGCCCGCGATGCAGCAAGCGAAGCGCACCCGAAGTCATATCGGAACTCATAAACACCATTGCCGAGGGTGCTCACCGCGTTTCACGCGACATCAAGATCTTCGCGTGGAGCTGGGCGTGGCGCGGATTCAACGAGGAGATCATCCGCAGTCTTTCAAAGGACGTCATCCTTCTCTCGCAAAGCGAGCTTGACGTGCCTTTTGAGATCGGAGGAGTAAAAGGACGGGTCCTTGATTATTCGATAAGCATTCCGGGTCCCGGTGAACGCGCAAAAAGAGAATGGGCAGTCGCCAAGGAAAGTGGCCACGAGGTTGGCGCCAAGGTGCAGATCAGCACCACCTGGGAGGCATCGACCGTCCCCGCGATTCCCGTTTCGCCCTTGATAGACGATCACATCCGAGCTCTGCGCGATGAAGGTGTCGAACATCTTCTCTTAAGCTGGACACTCGGCGGCTACCCCTGCAACAATATTGCAACTGCCGCAAAATACTTCTATGAGAATGCGAATGTCAATTTCCCGACCCGCGAAGCCGAAAAGCTCTTTGCCGAGGCATTCCGCGAATTTCCTTTCCACATCCAAACGCTCTACAAAGGTCCGCAGAACGCGGGGCCATCGAGCCTTCTCTTCCCTACTCCCTCGGGATATACTGCAACGATGACGGGCTTTGCCTACGACGATCTCGAGGCGTGGCGCTCGATCTATCCCGTTGATATATTCGAGGATCAGTTCCGCAAGCTCTGCGAGGGTTGGGAAAAGGGTCTTGCCTTGATCGATGAAGGTGACGAAAGCGAGGTCGCCGTTATGGCTCGCGCGGCTTATTGCATCTTCAAGTCATCCTATAATCAGATCAGATTCATCCGCGCCCGCGACGAAGGCCGCTTCACAGATGCGAAGAAGATCGCAGAGGATGAGGAGCAGATCGCCCGTCTGATGCTCGCGCAGATGAACAAAAACGCCGCCATCGGCTACGAAGCGGCAAATCACTATTATTTCTCAAAGGGACAGATCGTTGAAAAGATACTCAATTGCCGTCACACGGCAGAATTTTTCGCTGAAAGGAATTAAAAAATGAAGCTTAAATATTACGGAACCGGCGCGGGCTATGGGCTCCCCGAGGTATTTTGCGATTGTCGCATCTGCCGTCACGCAAGAGAAAACGGCGGCAAAAACATAAGAACGCGTTCGATGGCTCTGCTTGACGGTTGCCTTGCCATTGATCTTTCGGTCGATACCTTTCATCATTGTGCATTCGCGGGGCTTGATATGCGAAAGGTGAAGCACGTACTCATCACACACAACCACCACGATCACTTCTTCACCAGCGATCTTTTCAGCCGCGTGCGCGGTATGGAAGAACCCGTCAATTTCTATCTCAGCGAGGAGTCGGGGAAAGGTGTCCGCGCCACCGTTGAAAAGCACAAGGCGGATTTTGCCGCGGGCACGCGCGACCCGAAGGCGTGGACTCTCGCCGAGGTCCACACGCTTGAATACTACAAGACCGTCAACATCCTTGGCTATAAGGTCACTCCCCTCCGCGCGCGCCACGTCGCCGCACTCGATCCGATGATGTTCGTCATCGAAAAGGACGGCAAAAGCATCCTCTGGGCGCACGACACGGGGCTTTTCCACTCCGACGCGATCGAGTGGATAAAGAATTCGGGAATCGTATTTGATTTTGTTTCAATGGACTGCACACTGAAGCGCGGCGCGCAGATAACAAAATCGCATATGGACCTTGATTGGTGCATCGAAACGGCAAATATGCTCCGCGAAAACGGCAACGCCGACGAAAACACAAAATTCGCCCTCAGCCACATCGGCCACCTCGTCGACCGCACCCACGACGAACTCACCGCAGAAGCGGCGGAATACGGTATGATAGTAGCGTATGACGGGATGGAAATTGAGTTTTAAGCTTTGAAAGGGAAGGAGCAATTAATGGATTCAAATTATTATGAAGTCAAACCTAACAAATTAACCGTAAAGCTTGAAATTTTCGCACTCACCACCGCTATTGCAGTTATTATTCTGCTCCGACATTGGAGTGCATTGATAATTCCGATATTGTTTCTTGTATTATCGATTTTTCACAACAAAACCGACCGTATCCTTTACAATGACAAAGAAGTGATAATCTTTGCTCCCAACGGAAAACGCTTTCGGTATTCTTGGAAGCAAATAGAATCAGCCGAGATAGTTCTCGAAACGGTGCACGGCAGGAGTAGTAAGCATCCGCGTTGGTTCTTAAAAATTAGATATTCATATAACGTAAAAGGTAAAAACAAAACCGAAACATTAAAAAAGTTTTATTACTTATATGACGGAGCTTTTGAATTCGTTGAGTTTTTCAAAACCGTCAAAGAAAAGGAACAGCAGTAGAATGAAAAAACATCAAAGGAAGAAATGCAAAACATGAAAGTGCTGTTGGTTTTAGCGGCATTGATTACCGTTGGAAATATGATCTTGCTCGTATCGCTTCATCCGGACGAAATAAAAACTTTCCTACTCGGAATCGCTCTTTCCGTCCTATTGACAACGAGCATCTGCATTGATAAAAGAAGAACACACGTGACACGCGGATACGTTTTGACTGTCAGCGGAATATATTTTTTCTTATCGGCAGTCCACTTTGTTCTTCTGCGTGACCTGTGGTTTATCGGAGTCTGGGCAGCAGAAACATTGATTTATATTGCAATTTGTTTTTGTGTATTAAGAAATAACAAAGGGAGCTAAATTGCTATGGATTTTTATTTTATGAACGTTCTCTGCGCCCTCTTTGCCTCGCTGATCTACGTCATATTCCGAAGCGGAGTACATTCTTATTTAAGAATAAACAAAAACAGCAAAACCTTTATAAGAAAAAATACGAGAGGCTATGCTAATTTTTGGTTTTACAAGAAACTAAAACAGGAGCTCGGATGGATCTATAACCTGAATCTCATTTTGCTTTTCGGAACTGCGGCATATATTACCGTCGCTCTTTCGCTCGCTTGGATAGATATACTGCGTTTGCCGATAGCAATTATCCACGCGCTGCTTTGCGCAGTTCAGATCACTGCATTGGTATTCTCGGATATCAACAGAAACAAACAAGAGTTCGGCACACCGATCGTAATTTGGAGAAAGAGCTCCTGCGGACGCGCGCGAAGCTCTGTCGGAGATCTTTTGGCAATAATCGGGCTCGTTGCCCTTGCGGTTGCTAACGTTTATTTGGCTGTTAAGTAATCCCTTTTTATAACATTGGGCACAAATTCCGCCACCCCTCATCCGGCGCTCCGCGCCACCTTCTCCCAAGATCCGGGAGAAGGCTGATTTATAGCTTCACTCAATATTTCTAAACATCGTCAGGCAGATTAATTTAACAACAGCCGCATTTTTCTAAATTTCAATAGTTCTAATTCTTTACGATATAGTTGACGTTATTTTATCTCCGTCACCTATGTTCGCACTTGTTATGTAAGCCTTCTCCCGGACCTTGGGAGAAGGCGGCGCGGAGCGCCGGATGAGGGGTGGCGAAGTCTGTACTGCATATTCATCTTAAATACCACTTTTTGCAAACTACTTCAAATTAAAATAAGGATACCAAAATGAAGATCACAAAACTTTCAACCATCGTCGGCGGGCAGGACGGCGCGATTTATAAGAATTATTTATTCCGCTTTTCCTCGAAGGGCGGTTGCACGGTCTATGATCTGACAAAGATCGAAGAAAATATGACTCCGATCTCGGAATTCAAGCTTGACAAGATCGATCTTATCGTACCGCACAGCAATTCCGTCACCTTCGGAGGCGAATTCTTCGCGCCCGGGGATGAATTTCCGTTGCTTTACAGCAACGTCTACAATAATTACGCCAAAACCGAGGACAAGCGCGTCGGCATATGCTGCGTTTACCGCCTTTTGCGCGACGGGAACGCTTTTTCGACCAAGCTCGTTCTGCTTATCAAAATAGGCTTTACCGATGATCGCAGTCTTTGGAGATCATCGGGTGACGTCGAGGACAAACGTCCCTACGGCAACTTTGTCGTTGACACCGACAAAGATCAGCTTTGGGCGTTCGTTATGCGTGACGGCGCAATGCAAACAAGATATTTTGCCTTTGATCTTCCAAAGCTTGCGGACGGCGAGATCGGTGCTTCGGGCATTCGTGAGGTCACCCTCACGACAGATATGATCAAGGAATACTTCGACACGCCATATCACAATTACGTGCAAGGCGCGGTCTGCCGAGAAGGTAAGATTTACTCGGTCGAGGGCTTCGGTGAAAAGATCCACCCCGCGCTTCGCATAATCGATACCGAGAAAAAATGTCAGCTTCTCCACTTCGACTTTTTCGATGCCGGATACACCGACGAAGCCGAGCTTATCGATTTCTACGGTGATCGTTGCATCTACGGCGACCATATTGGGGATTTGTTTGAATTGGTATTTTAATATCTACTGCAAATTCAACCAATGCTTGACCCGAATTCTCATTTTCCGATTTCAAATCATACAAGAATAATGATATAATATAGTCAAACCACAAACGGAGGAATATTATGGCTACATTTTCGGAAATATTCAAGGCTTTACGAAAGGACAAGCAAATAACACAGGAGCAAGCCGCCGAAGTATTCGGAGTTTCGCCGCAAGCGATCAGCCGTTGGGAAAATGCATCGTCTTATCCCGACATCACGCTGCTTCCCGAAATCGCATCATATTTTGAAACAACGGTAGACGAATTACTCGGTATAAAAAAGACCGTAAAAAAGCAAAAAGTTCTGTATTTTCAGTTCTGCTGGCAAGAAAGTGCGAATAAGATTAACGAATATCTTGAGAACGGCTGGACTATAAAAGAAATGCATACACATGAGCTTGGAAAAGGTCTGCATCCGGAGGGAGTCATTATTCTCGAAAAGAGCATTTTCAACGCTTAAGCTGTAAAATTGCAGAATTTGCACCATCAAGCAGGGGTGAAGGGGGCGCAGCCCCCTTCATCACTTACGATGTCATCCTGAGGGCGTGCCCGCAGGCATATACGCCCGAAGGATCTCGTGACGCGCAAATTGTTCTTTGCGCGTCGCGGTGCTGGCGAAGTGGTCTGTACTGCACCAAAAACTAAATATATATGAAAACGTAAAATCACTGTGTAGTTTCAAAATCACACAGCGATTTCGTTTATGTTGACTTTAATATGAGCTAACAAAGCGGTTTGACTTTAGTCTTACGGTTACTCACATCAAACTCCAACGTGCAGGCACCGCGCCGCCCCTTGTAAATGGGGGGCGGCACGAGATCCTTCGGCGGCAGGCTGTCTGCGGACGCCGCCTCAGGATGACATCGTTTTTTCTTGCAGGGGGCTACGCCCCCTGCACCCCTACTTAACAAGTGCGAACATTGCAAACAAACTTTGTGTATACAAAACTTTTCCTTAATTATATAAAATATCCTATAAGATATCCCCGACCGTGTTTTCGATCGGGGATGTATCTTTGTCATATTAAAGAATCTTATGCGTAAGTCTGTTTGCGGTACACATCTTGCCGTAGCAGTTATTCGAGCCGGAGGGGACGACGCCTTCGAGGAGCTCGAATGCAAGCTCGGGGATCTCGTCGATCTTGCCGCTTGTGTAGTCAAGCAGACGGCGGCGGCAGGAATCTGTTCTGCGGAGAAGACCGCCGAGACGGATGTCCTGAACGTCGAAGCCCGTGGGCTTGTTCTCGATGTTCCACTGCTTCTCAAAAGCGAGAGCGAACTTTTCGATAAGCTTATATGCCTTTACGTAGTCCTTCTTTGCAAGCTCGCGGAGTTCGTCCTTGTCGCCCGCGAGGTACGCGGCGCGGGTGCGGATTCCGAGGTCGTACTTAACCGCAAGTGCATCGGCAAGCTTTGCCGCGCTTTCGAACATATATGCCCAACGGCGGTACTTTCTCGCGTAGCCGTGCCACTCGTCGGCAACAGACTCGATATACTCCTTCTGATTGGGAAGAAGTCTGATATCGTTGAAACCGTTGAAATAGTCATTGAAGAGAACGAGCTTGGCGGTTGCGTCGTTTCTGCTTGCCTTGCTGACGATGCCATTGAGTTTGTCAAGCGACATAAACGCATCGTAATCCGCGCCGAAGATACGGCGGAAGCCGCGGCGGATCTTTTCCTCGTCGTCGTTGCCCCTTACGTACTCGGCAAGGTTATAGAGTGTGGGCATGATTGCGTAGCGCGAGCACTCATGTCCGTCGTCGCCCCACATAGTTACGAAGATATTCTTTACCTTGTGCTTACGGCAAGCGTCGATCGCGTAGTGCATCGACAAAATGGAGAATCCATTCATCGGCAGGAAGCCTCTCCAGGTCCAAGCGCCGCCCGCGAACCAGGTCTTGTTTGAAAGCTGCTCGTGGTTGTAGAGCATATTGTCATACGCTTCCTCGTTGTCGCGGTAGTAGTCCCAATAAACGGGAATGACGTCCTCGGGCACAGCCTCGATGACTTCCTTGGGCATCTCGCGCTTGGGGGTGTAGTATGCATTGCCGGGATTGATCGAGCGGAAGAACATATCCGACCACATCATCGGCTCGAAATCATATTTGCGGACGATCTCGCATACGTTTGCGAGATGGCGCTTGATGATCGAGGTGGGGTGCTCGTAGCCGTGAAGATCCATAAACTTACCGCGGCCGAGAGTCCAAGCCTCGTCCATACCGATGTGGAGGCGGCTGCTCTTGAAGCACTCGCGGCAGGACTTGATGACGTTCTCGATGAACTCATAGGTGCGGGGATCATCAACGAGCATTGCGTCCTCGTTATCGATCGGAACCTGCTTCCACGGAACGAAGCCCTGAAGATGTGCAAGGGTCTGAATGCAGGGGATCAGCTCGATGCCGAGACCCGATGCATATTCGTCAAGCTCGATGAGCTCTGCCTTGGAATATCTTCCGCGCATATAGCCGAGATAGGGCTCACCGTCGACCTCGTAGGTGTCCTCGGTATAGAGCATTACGCAATTGTATCCCATCTTTTTGAGATAACCGAAATAAGTCTTGAGCGACTCGACGCTCATAACGGCGTTGCGCGACATATCAAGCATCACGCCAAGAGTTTCATAATTTTTCTTTTTCATTTTCTTCCTCCGTCGGAGATTTTGATTCGATTCCATTATATCACAAAAAGAGCCGATTTGCAATAGCATTTGCCAAATAACCGACGAACAATGAAAAAGTTATATACATAAACTAAATAAAATATATGTGTTTTTTTAAAAAACTATTGCAAAGCAGGAGAAAAAGGTGTATAATTATCCTTGCTATTCGCATTTGCGAATAGTTTATGGATCATCACTGTTCGCAAATGCGAACAGTCGAAGATTATGCATCTATTCGCGATCGCGAACAGGAGGAGAAATGAATTATATCACCGTAAAAGAAGCCGCAGAAAAATGGGGCGTTTCGGCAAGGCGAGTGCAGATCCTTTGCTCGCAGGAAAGAATACCCGGCACGGTTCGTTTCGGCAACAGATTGATGATCCCCGCCGATGCCGCTTATCCGACAAAGGAGACCGCAGGCGCGAACAGCATTCCCTTTCCGAGAAGGACTCCTTTCCTATATATGAGCGATCTTTACAGCCGTCCGGGAAGTGCCGAAGAAAGCATTGCCGCGCTTGCGGATAACTATGAGGCGCAGGTGCTCTTTGCGGCGGAGATCGCATATTCGCGCGGCGAGATCGACAAGGTCTATGAAAGCGCGAACTACCTTTTGAACCATCATTCGGGATTTTATTCCACCATCTCGGCGGGTATGAGACTTGCTCTCTGCGCCATTTGGCGCGGCGACCTTGAAATGTGGCGCAAGGCAAAGATACATATCGCAAGCGCGCCCGCAAAAGACGATATGGACAGAGATATTATTTCTTTTTCCATCACAGCCGTTGACTGTATGCTTTATGACACCGAATCCTTCCCCGAATGGTTCAAGATCGGCTGTTTCGAGCCGCTTCACAGGGATTCTTTACCCGCGGCAAAGGTGTTTTACGCAAAATTTCTCTATGCCGCGGCTTATGGCGTTGCAACCAAGCAGCTCGAGATCGAGGGGCTTCAAGGGCTCACCCTGATGTCGATCTTGCCCGCGACCATCGAGCCGATGATCTCGCAGGCTATGGCGGACAACTCCATCATCACCGAGATCTATCTGCGAATGATCTGCGCCACTGTTTACCACAACAGCGGAAAACGCGATCAGGCAATAAGGCACCTTGACCGAGCGATCGCTCTTGCTCTGCCCGACAGACTTTACGGTCTTCTTGCGGAATATTGCCGTCTGCTCGATTCCCTTATCGAGCAAAGGCTCAGCCGCGTCGATCCCGAGGCATGGGAGAAGGTCCGCGAGCTATACCGCGTATACGTTGCGGGATGGTCATATCTCGGCTCAAACGTGCGAGGAAGAACGATCATCCACACCCTCACGCAAAAGGAGCGCGAGGTGGCAAAGCTTGCCGCCTTCGGAATGCAGTATGCCGAGATCGCGCAGCGCGCCAATATGTCACTTTCGGGCGTAAAACAGACGATAAAAATCGTCTCCGAAAAGACAGGAATGGACAGAAAAGACTTTGCCGCGATACTTTAAGATGTACTTTTTTTGCAAAAAAAGTACAAGATATGTAAATGAATTATGTCCGAAAGAATTTTCCTTCGGTAGTACCGAAAAAATCGTTTTTATGGTATAATTTTTATGTTCAAGACCACTTGTCCCGAAAGGAGCAACCATGCTGACCAAAGTATTTTCAAAAACTTTGTCCCCACCCGGAAGACAAACGAATAAAGAGGGCGACCTTTATAAGATCATTAATATAAAAGGAAGAAAATTTGAGCTGAGATACGGCTTCTACGAGGAGATCGACCGTTTACGCGGCGAGCCCGACATAATCTACCCCGATCTGACAGCCGAACCGCAATACACCGACTGCGGACACCCGATAGTCACCCAGATGCAGGATGCCTGCAGGCATTACCAAGGTCACGGAGACACCGAATGCGATTGCAGCCAATGCGCGCATTTTGAAAAAGCCGAAGACCTTTTCGGCATCTGCCGATGTCCGTCATTGAAAAAGCACAAAAAATAATTATTATATAGAAATCATTTTTTCAAGGAGATATAAACCATGAGCAAAACATTCATCAAACGACCGCTTTGTTTCATACTTTCTCTGCTGATGATCGTTGGGCTTTACCCCTTCTCGATACTCAGTGCGGGAAGCGCCGTGCCCACCCCATTCAGCGCAATGGGCGAAACCAAAACGGCAGACCCCTCGACAATGAACGATTGGGTCAAGTATTTCAACGAAACGACCACTGAATACGCCGGCGGCGTATGGACGGATAAATCGGTATTCACCGATGCCTCCGCATTCACCGCAAACGGTATCAGTATGAAGAAGACGGACGACTTCCTCGTTGCCCTCTCCGCAATGGCTTCGAATAAAACAGTTACAGGCCAGGCATCTGCCCCGACCGATACCATGATCGTGCTCGACCTTTCAAGCTCGATGTACAGCGAAGCCTCAGGATATGCTTCGACTGTTGAAACCATGCTCAAGACCGTTAACGATATGATCGTGAAGCTTCAGGGTTTGAACGAGCATAACAGAGTCGGTGTAACGATCTATTTCGGCCATACCACACTCGGCGATGCTCCGGCTAATTCCTATCAGCTTTGGCTTCCTCTCGACCGATACACTCATTCAAGTAACACATTCCTTAAGGTAACCAAAGACGGACAGAATCTCAAGACCGCCGGAGTTAATACGAACGTCAAGAATGCTGCCGGAACAACAGTCAGCAATGTCACCCGCACAGTCCCCTCGGTTGCAGGTACATACGTTCAGCAGGGTATCCTCTCTGCGCTCAAGCAGTTCATTGCAGCGGACACCAAGGTTCCAAGCAACGCATCTGTCCAGCCGGGAGCTGACAGGATCCCCGTAATGGTTCTGATGTCGGACGGTAAACCCACGGCAGCAACGAATTATTACAATCAGCTCGACCAAACAGGCGTTATCGGAAGCAACCGTGAAGACATGCGAAGCCCTGCCGAGACCGATTTCCTTACGCAGCTTACCGCCGCCTATGCAAAAGAGATGATGGATGCTCACTACGAGGCATCTCCTCTGTTCTACTCTTTGAGCTTGGGCAATGGCATAAGCTACGACGTTATGGATCCGAGCAACTCCTTGAATCTGAATAACGGTGCTTATACCGACGAGATCAAAGGCTATTGGAATAATTTGATCTCCGCGGCAAAATCAATTGATATCACCGGAGAAGTTTGGGACGGTGGCTGGACGACGCCGTTTAAAACAAAGTCTATAAAGCTTAACGTCGCCAAAACGACAATAAGCGGAAAGACTCTTTCAAGCTCCAAGTCCTTCCCTGCCTCCCTCGCACAGCAGTATTATGTTGATGAAGCTTTTATAGCTGATAACAGAAACGATCTTGCAGATACTTTTGCTGACATCTTCACCAGCATCTCCCTCCAGTCCAAGATCTACCCCACCCTTGTCGAGGGTGACGCCAACCTTTCGGGTTACGTAAGCTTCGTTGATAAGCTCGGCAAGTATATGGAAGTCAAGGACGTCAAGGGACTTCTTATCAACAATCAGCTCCACACAGGCCGCTCCTTTGCAAAGCACCTCATCGAGCACCACTCGAACGGCAATATCGCAACAGACCCCAATGACGTTTGCTATGCCTTCATCGACTCGGTCGAAAAGCGACTGAACATCTCCGAGGCAACCGCGCTCGCTCTTGTTGCGCAGGCTATTGATAAAGGACAGCTTGCTTACAATGCGACCGCAAACACCTTCAGCAACTATATCGGCTGGTTCTCGGATGCTGACGGCAACTTCGTCGGCTTCTGGTACGATGGCATTGCCAATATCCCCGCGGCAGCGACCCACATCAACCGCTCCTACGGCTTCTTCGGCGACACCGATGTTTCTCACAACATCGAGGAGCACGATATGCTTTATGCAACCGTTCGCGTCCGCGAGGAGATCGCCACGGGATTTGAATCGGTAGCCTTCGCGGTTCCCGCTTCTCTCATCCCGACTCGCACCTATAACGTATCACTCGACGAACACGGCAACCCCACCAATATGACCGTCACCGGCGATAACTACCCCATCCGCCTTGTTTACGAGGCAGGACTTGATGACGAGATCAACGAGGTCACCGTAAAAACTCTCGTCAACGATGCCGAGTATCTCGCCGAGCACTTCAAGAACGGCGAATACGAATTCTTTACCAACAGATTCGACCACGGCACTGACGTCACCGCATACGGCACTAATAATACTTACTCCTACTTTACCCCCTCCAAGGAAAACGAAAGATATTACTATCTCACAGATTCCCCCATTTATTCCGATACGAACGGAACGCTCTACACAGGCGGTACTCCCTCCTCCACAGGCACATATTACCGTGCGGTAACCGTTTACCAGAAGAACGGCGCAAACCTCTCGAAGAACACGGTATACGAGCAGATCATGCCCTATGCTCTTTCGAGCGCAAGCCACCTCGTTCAGAAGGACGGCGTTTGGTACGTAAAGGCAGGAACAGCTCACAACTACGTTGAAAACACAGAAGTACTCAAGACGAACAACTTGACGGGTACTATCAATTACTCCTTCCACCCCTTCGTTGACAGCCGCTACTCTTACGTTGTCGGCGCGGTTCTCGGCAATAACGGCCGACTGGTCCTCACCCCCGCAACGGGTATCCAGATCGGCAAGACCGTTGAAGAAGTGAACACCGATGCAGGTGCTCCCACCTCCTTCAACTTCACCGTAACCAACAAGACAAATGCGACTGACGGCGCCACCTACAAGACCTATCACGTCACCGCAGGCGGCGTTGTAACCGAAGGAATCATCACCTTCTCGGGCGGCAAGGCTTCCTTCAGCATCAAGGACGGCGAAAAGTTCTACATCACCGGCATGAAAGAAGGCGACGTCTTCACCGTAACCGAAGCTGAAACCGCTTACTACATCTGCAAGCAGAATGACATCGACCTCACCGTCGTTGACAAATCTCTTGCAAGAGCAACTTTCGTGAACACCGCGCGCGGCAAGGGCAACCTTACCATTGCAAAGGAGGTCGAGCACGACCTCGGCGCAAGCTATCAGATCCCCGCAGACAAGAGCTTCAATTTTGAAGTAACTCTTGAAGGCGTCGGCATCATCGGCTCAACCTTCGGCGCAAAGCATTCCGGCGACGCAACCGTTACGGCAGTCACAATCGGCGCGGACGGCAAAGTGACATTCTCGCTCAAGCACGACGAGCAGTTTGAGATCTACGGCCTTCCCGAGGGAACAAAAGCTACTGTGGTCGAGCTTAATCCCACCGCAGGCTTTACACCTAATTACTATGAAAACAACGTCCTCGGCGACGGCGCACTCATCGTACAAAGAGATGTTATTGACGTTGTTACAGTAATTAATGATTACAATCCCACCAAGGTTGATCCCGTTAACATTACCGTAAACGTATCCAAGACTCTTGAAGGAAGAGATTGGAAGGCAGATGACGAATTCACATTCGTTCTTCAGAAGCTCAACATCGACGGTACCACCTGGACCGATCTCAGCACCGCTTCCGTTAAGGAAACCGATGCTTCTAAGACCGCCGCATTTACAGACGTATTTGCAAACGCAACTTATGATAAAGCAGGAACCTACTATTACAGAATCACCGAAAAGGAAGGTTCTGTGATCGGTATGAACTATGACCGTACAGTTCACGCATTTGCCGTAACAGTCGGCGATGCTGATATGGACGGCAAGCTTGAGATCACTGAAGTCAAGCCCGAAAGAGACACCGTAACGGTTGCCTTCAGCGGCGGATCGTGGAACGTAACCGCGAACTTCAAGAACGTATATGACCTCAAGGAAACCACCGCATCCATTGATATTACCAAGCTTATCACCAATGAAAGCGGAAGCTCTCTCGCTCTCCTTTCAGGCTACAAATTTGAGCTTTATGAGGGAACGACCCTCGTTGCCACCTCTGAGCCCACCACAGACAGAGGATTTACCAGACTTAACATCACTTTCAAGGAAGTAGGCGAGCACACCTACACCCTCAAGGAGATCGTTCCCGCAACTATCCCCGCAGGCTGGACCTATGACTCGAAAGAAGTGACCATCAAGGTAAGTGTAACAGCCGATACAACCGAAGGCGTACTCGTAGCTAAATTTGCCGACACCGGCACAAACACTACCGCAGCAACCTTCACAAACACCTATGCACCCACATCTGCAACTCTTAACCTCGATGTAAGAAAGAGCCTCACAGGCAGAGATCTCAAGGATGGCGAATTCAGCTTCACCATCGTTGACGCGGACGGCAGCTTTGGCGGCTACACCGAAACCGTAAAGAACACCGCAAGCGGCGACGTTCCCTTCTCTACCCTTACCTTCACCAAAGTCGGAACATACAGGTTCGACATAAGCGAGATCAAGGGCGACCTCGGCGGCATTACATATGACCAGAACAAATACAGAGTTCTCGTCACCGTCACCGACAATAACGGCGTACTCACCGCAAGCTACGTTGTTGAATCCACCGCAGCAAACTACGTCGTATTCAACAACACCTACACCGCAAAATCCGTTAAGCACGCGATAGGCGGTAACAAGGTCCTCACCGGCAGAGACCTTCTCAACGCAGAATTCAAGTTCACTCTCGCTGAATCCGATGCAAGCGGCAATATCGTTGCCGGAGGCAAGTCCTTCACAGCAGAAAACCGACTTAACGGCTCATTCAGCTTCCCCGAGATCGAATACACCAAGGTCGGCGATTACTACTATGTTGTAACCGAAGTAAATCATTCGGCTATCCCCGGAGTCAAATACGATACTACCAAGTATATCGTCAAGATCACGGTCAAGGACGAGCTCAACGGTCAGCTCACAGTTGAAACTCCCGTCATCCATATCGCAGGGGGCGGTGCTACAGACGAGATCAAATTTACAAACGAATATATTCCCGCACCCATCAGCGGAGATATTATCGGTAATAAGATCTACCAGCAGAACATCGCCGGCTCTCTCACCGACAAGGTGTTTGAAGCAGGTCAGTTCAGCTTCAGCCTCTACAACTCCGATGAAAACTGGAGCACAGGTTCTCTCATTCAAAGAGTAGACAACAAGGCTGACGGCACGTTCAAGTTTGATACCCTCACCTTCACAAAGGCGGGAACATACTACTACCTTGTCAACGAGTACCACGGCGGAACCACCGTCAACGGCATCGTATATGACAGCACGGTCTACAGGATCGAAGTTGTTATTGAAGATAACAAGACAGGCAACCTTGTTGCAACCATTCACCTTTATGACGGCGGCAACGTTCCCAAGGACGCCATCACATTCAATAACCACTACACCTTTACAAGCAGCGACAGTGCAGTTATCTCGGGCGTAAAGGTCCTCGAAAACAAGGCTCTCGAGGCAGGCAAGTTCGAGTTCGTTCTTACCGAGACCACCGACAGCGCGAACCCCAAGGTTCTCGGCTCGGCATTCAATGCAGCAGACGGCAGCTTCGCATTTGACGCTATCACCTACACCGCTCCCGGCACCTACACTTACACAGTACACGAGGTAAACGGCGGTCAGACTATCGAAGGTATCACTTACGATAATACCGTATACACCGTAACCGTAACAGTTACCGACAACGGAAACGGTCACCTCACCGCTACCCAGGAGATCACGGGCAGCACCAGCATCAAGTTCACCAATACTTACTCCGCGAAGGAAGTAACCGCTATCATCCGCGGTACCAAGGAACTTATCGGCAGAGACCTCAAGGACGGCGAATTCACCTTCATTCTCAAGGATTCCGGCGGTAATGAGATCAAGGCCATCAACAAGAACGGCAAGTTCGAGTTTGAAACACCTGCCTTTAAGGAAGTAGGAACCTATACATACACCGTAAGTGAAGAAAAGGGATCTCTCGGCGGCATTACTTACGATGCACATAGCTACACCGTAACAGTAACCGTTACCGATGACGGCAAGGGTCAGCTCGTCGCTTCAGTAAGCGGCGCTGAGGCTATCAAGTTCACCAACCATTATGTTCCCACTGCTGTCGAAGCAATCATCAAAGGTACCAAGTCTTACACCACCGATGTAAGCGGAACTGTTACAGATAAGGACTTCGGCGCAGGAACATTCGACTTCCAGCTCTTTGAGGCCGACTCCGCATGGAACGTTGCTGCAGGTGCAAAGCCCTACAAGACCACATCCAACGCGGCAGACAAGAGCTTCACATTCGATAAGCTCAGCTTCACAGCAGCAGGCACCTACTACTATGTTGTAAAGGAAGTTCACGGCGGTCAGACAATCAACGGC
>JAFQGP010000142.1 GCA_017415485.1 Clostridia bacterium | reverse complement strand
TGCAGGGGGCTTCGCCCCCTGCACCCCTATTAGAAATTGCGAACACAGTTGCTTGACCATTATTGTGCAATTTGACATATTGTTTTTCCATATACAAGTTTGTCAGCAGTCTGAACCTCGTCTTGACGGACGGGGTTCTTTTATGTCATTCTATCACTCATATCTTTCTTCCACATCTGTCAAGCCAAGAAGATAATCAATGCTGACATTATATATTCTCGCGAGTTTTATCAAAGTATGCGTATTCAACAAGATCTCACCTGTTTCATATTTTGAATATCCCATCTGCGACATATTAATTTTCTCTGCGATTTGAGTCTGATTAAAATTGTGTCTCTTTCTTATCTCACGAAGTCTGTTACCTCGTTTATCCGTAGTTGCAGGATGTCGAATAAGACTTCGAGTTTCTCCGAGCAAAAAGTCTATGCTTACATCATAATATTCAGCAAGCGCTATTACATTTTTTACAGGAATCTTGTTTTGCCCGGTTTCATATTTTCCATAGGCTGTGCTGGTAATTCCCAAATAATCAGCAATCTCTCGTTGGAGCTTATCTCTGTCTTCTCGAATGTCTCTTATATGCGGATACATAATTGCCTCGTAAAATAACCAAATTAGTATAAAATATTATAAAATATGCCTAATCAGATTATTGACAAACCTGCCTGTTTAGATTATAATTATAGTATCCAATAATCAGGGAGGATATTATGAACACCTGCACCTTTTTCGGGCACAGTGATGCGCCGCAAAACTTAAAATCAGCAATTAAAGAAAAAATCACCGAATTGATCGAACAACACGGTGTTAGCGTTTTTTATGTAGGCAATCACGGACAATTTGACTCGATGGCTCTTTCGTCCTTGAAAGAGCTTGCAAAGATATATCCGCATATCAGGTATTATGTTGTGCTTGCATATTTTCCAAAAGAAAAATCCCTCGAGGAGAATACTCTTCTCCCCGAAGGAATTGAACTCTGCCACCCCAAATCCGCTGTTAATTACAGAAACGTATGGATGTTGAATAAAGCAGAATTCGTTATAACACACATTGCTCGTAAATGGGGCGGTGCGTATAGTTTTTATAAAAGAAGCATAAAACAAAACAGAAAGGTAATAAATATTACAGAAAATGAACAATAATTCACATTTCAAATATATAATTCTGTTTGGCTTTTCAAGCAGAAAGCTCAATTATCTCAGCGAAGATACCATAAATCTAAACCAATTCTCACCGCCTCCGGTTTATTATGTAAACAAAATATTTCTCTATCTTCGCGAACATATGGAATTAACAAAAAATCGTGAATATAAAAGGCTATATAAAGAAACCTTAGACTACTTGATAAGAGATTACTATGAAAAGCACCGGGCGAGATGGTGGCAAAGACGAAACATTCGAAAAATGATTGAAAAGATGGCTGATCTTAATAATTTGGTTAATGCAGATAATATAAATAAATTCACCCAAGAACAAGTTGACGATTTTCTCACATACCGCAGAATAATGTGGTACTGAAAATCACCCCGACAGAATTCAAAGTCTGTCGGGGGGATTTTTCAGTTTAGAGTTTAGAGTTTAGAGTTATGATGCCCTGCGGGCAGTTATGAACTTGCTATGCAAGCGTTAGCTTTGCCGAAGGCAAAGCATAACTCTAAACTCATAACTCTTTTTTATTCAGCCTTAAAATTCTCCTTGCCAACTCCACAGAGCGGGGAACGCCGATCGTCGTGATTATTTCCTTTCTCCTATAGGGAGATACGCTATCTCTTTCTTGACGTTCGTATATGCAGGTCGGATGATCTTACCCGCGTTCTGTATCTCCTCAAGGCGGTGCGCGCTCCAGCCTGCTATCCTTGAAACGGCAAAGATCGGGGTAAACAGCTCCTCGGGCAGGCCGAGCATTCTGTATACCATTCCCGAATAAAAGTCCACGTTTGCGCTGACACCCTTATACATCCGTCGCTTTTCGGCTATGATCTCCGGGGCGAGGCGGGCAACTGTCTCGTAAAGAGCGAAATCCTCCTCCAGCCCCTTCTCAGCCGAGAGCTTTTGCGCATATTTATGAAGTATCTCGGCTCTCGGGTCGGAAAGTGAATATACGGCATGTCCCATGCCGTAGATCAGACCCGAGCGGTCAAATGCCTGCTTGTCAAGAAGCTTTACAAGATGATCCTTCAGCGCGCCCTCGTCACGGTAATCGACGTTTGCCTTGATATCGTCAAACATCTGAACGACCTTGATATTCGCGCCTCCGTGGCGGGGGCCCTTGAGCGAGCCAAGAGCCGCAGATATCGCTGAATAGGTATCCGTACCCGAAGAAGTCACAACATGCGTTGTAAAGGTCGAATTGTTTCCTCCGCCGTGCTCGGCGTGCAAAACGAGCGCAAGATCAAGAAGCTTGGCTTCAAGCGGAGTGTATTCACCGTCCTCACGGAGGATATAGAGCAGGTTTTCTGCAGTTGAAAGCTCCTTTTTCGGATAGTGGATAAAGAGACTGCTTCCGTTATGGTAGTGCATAAAGGAATGATACCCATAGACCGCAAGCAACGGAAATTCGGCTATGAGCTGCAAACACTGCCTGAGCACGTTGGGCGTTGAAATATCATCGGGTCTTTCATCATAGGCATAAAGTGCCAACACGCCGCGCGAAAGCATATTCATCATATCCTTGCCGGGAGCCTTAAGGATCATATCGGATACGAAGAATTTCGGCAGATCACGGTATGCGGAAAGCTGCGCATTAAAATCCGCAAGCTCCTTGCGGTTTGGTAGCTTTGATGTCAGAAGCAAAAATACCGTCTCCTCAAATCCCATGCGGCCCTCATCAAGGAATCCGGATACAATGTCCTTGAGATCGATGCCTCGGTAATAAAGTTCTCCGCGGCAGGGGATCTCATTTCCGTCTGCGTCCTTCTCCTTCGCTTTGATACGGGAGACCTCGGTAAGCCCGGCAACAACACCGTTGCCGTTTATATCACGCAGTCCTCGCTTAACGTCATAAGTTCCGTACATTTCGGGCTTGATCCCGTTATTCCTGTCGGAAAGATCTGCCAGATCTTTGATATAATCTGTTATTACAGAATAGTTTTTCATTTATTCCACCTTTATCATCCTATATCCAATACCGATATGTGTTTGTATGAACTGTGTCGACCCCTCGGCTCTCTCAAGCTTTTTCCGAAGAGTAGCCATAAATACGCGCAATGATGCGACATCCTTCTCCCAAGTGCTTCCCCATATCTTTTGCGTAATATAAGTATGTGTCAGTACCTTGCCGATATTCTTCGACAAAAGGCACAAGAGCTTATATTCTATCGGTGTCAGATGCAGCTCCTCTCCGCGTATGTAAGCGCAACCGGCGGCATAATCAATCTTAAGCTCACCATTCACAAAAACTGTTCCCGAGGATTGATTTCCGCTCGAATTCAGTCTTCTTTGGCTTACCCTGATCCTCGCAAGCAGCTCTTCTACCGAAAACGGCTTTGTAAGATAATCATCGGCGCCCGCATCAAGAGCATCGATCTTATCCCTGTCCTCACTTCGTGCGCTGATAACAATTATCGGCATTTCCGACCAGCTTCTGACTTTACCGATGACCTCCATACCGTCAATATCGTAAAGACCGAGATCAAGCAGGAGTATATCGGGATTATGTGTCGACGCCTCAAGAAGCGCATCATTTCCGTTATGTGCTGTGATATATCTGTAACCGTGGGCTTTAAGCGTTGTTGTTATCAGATTTCTGACGGGAGGATCATCCTCAACGACAAGTATAAGCGGTTTATTCATTGATCTCTATCTCCTTTGTCTGTAAAGTAAAGCAGAAAGACGCGCCTCTCGGATAATTATCTTCGACCCATATTCTTCCGCCGTGCGCCTCTACTATGGAACGGCATAGCGCAAGTCCGAGCCCGAGGCTTCGTCTGCTGTCCGATCTGTTGTTATCACCTACATAAAACAGATCAAAAATTTGTTCCTTCATTTTATCGGGTATACCATATCCGTTGTCGCTGACAGATACGAGAACCTTACCGTTATCTTGCTTTGCGGATATTTCTATGGTTGAGCCGCAGTCGGTATATTTGATCGCATTGTCCACAAGATTGACGATCACCTGAACTATCAGCCTTGCATCCATATTGGCAAGCATCAACTCATTTTCAAGCGAAACCTTTATTCTATGCTCGGTCTTTCTTTTATTGACGTGCTTCAGGGCTTCATCTATAACATCGGACATAAGTTCCGCTGTCTTGTTGATCTTCGCTCTTCCCTCACCCATACGGGTAATTGACAGAAGATTCTCAACAAGCGAGATCAGCCAGACCGAATCATCGAGAATATCCGAATATATCTGTCTTCTTGTTGCTTCATCAAAAAAGCTGTCATTTGACAAAAGATTACCGGCATTCCCCGAGATCGATGTCAAAGGCGTGCGCAGATCATGCGATATTGCACGCAAAAGATCGGCGCGCAAACGCTCGTTTTCTGCCCGTACCGCCGCCTCCTCCTTTTCACGGATATTTTTCTCGTTTTCAAGCGCGAGGGCGCATTCTCCGATAATGGACACCATTATACTCTGCTCAAACGGATCGGCTTTCTTCCCGGGAACAACACCGATAACGCCGTAGACCTCATCTTTTATTCCAATGGGGAAATACATGCACTCCGCACTGTAGAGCGATCCCGGCGCACCCGTTTGAATATTATTTTCATAAGCTCTGAAAGCGGCAGCCCTTTCGTCATCATTAATATATTCCTCAATACGCTCCTCCTCGTCTCCGAAGATCAGAGCTTCTCCGAAAGTGCCGTTCCACGTCGGGTAAAGAATGACCCCTCGGGAAGTAAGTTTCCTCACCTGCTTTGATGCGACAACAAGTATCTCGTCGGCATTCTTTGACTTTGCAAGCATTTGATCGGTATCAAGCAATATCTGCGTTCTGTACGCTACCTGTGCTGAAAGCTTTGCCTGCTTTTTCATTCGTGCGGCTATGCTTCCGGTTATAAGCGATGCCATGAGCATAACAATGAATGTAAGCGGATATCCCTTGTCATAAGCAAGAAAAGTAAATTTCGGCTGTGTAAAAAAGAAGTTGAAGAGCAATACACCCGCTGCGGAAGTCAGCGCCCAGCAGATCTTGCTGTCGATCAACACAGACGTCACGAGAACAGCCAGAATATATATTGTTACAACGTTATCCTCGGTAAATCCCAGATAATGAAATCCGAATCCTATTGCCGATGCCGCACCAAGTATCAAAGCACTGATCGCAAGCTCTTTTATCAAGCTAATCAGGCTCTTTCGGCTGAAAATATGCTTCTTCCTTCGCTTTCCTTCGATACTGCTGTCCGGAATAATATGTATATCCAACTCGGGCGCAAGCCGAATGATCTTTTCGGTCAAAGACTGCTTTTTTATCAATCCTCCGCGAGATACCGAACTCCTGCCCAAAACCACCTTGGTTACCCCCGATATCCTTGCAAACTCTGTAATTTGCAAGGCGATATCGTCTCCGCAGACCGTTGTCACAACTGCCCCGCATTCCTTGGCGTATTCGATATTTTCCGCAAGCCTCCGCTTATCCGCTTCGACCATCAGCTCTTCTTCCGGCGTTTCAACATACAGCGCAGTAAATTCCGCTCTGAAAGCCTTTGCCATCATAGCAGCTGTTCCTATGATCTTTGCGTTAGACGGCGACGACGACAGGCAAACGAGTATATGATCGTGTATATTATCCTTCGTTATCTTCCTGTACCTCATCTGTCTCCTCTTCTTTCTGTGCTTCTCGATTTTCCTCAATAAAACGGTCTATTTTTGCCATAAACAGGTATCCTATTACGATAATGGCGATCGAAGCACAAGTCAATAAAATATATCCAAACGCCTTAAGCATCCAACATCCCTCCCTTTTCAATTTATATTATACATTAAGAGCTTTTAAGGGTATATTAGAATTAAAGCGCCCGGTATTAAGATAGTATTAAGAAAAGCGACGGCTCCGTTCGCATAACGGTGGAGCTGTCGCTTATGATCACTCTTCCTTCTTGAAATTCTCCTTACCAACTCCGCAGAGCGGGCAGGACCAATCCTCGGGCAGGTCTTCGAACTTTGTGCCGGGGGCGATGCCGTTATCGGGGTCGCCGGCGGACTCGTCGTATTCGTAGCCGCAGATCTCGCATACGTATTTCACGCTGTTTTCTTCCTTTTCATCATTATTGCAACCGCCCGCGAGCTCGAGAGCGAGGTTTTTGATCTCCTCGCGGTTCGCATCGGTCATCGCTGAACGGATCGTGACGGCGGTGTCGGTGAAGGTAATGTCCTTGCACTCCGCAAGCATCGTCTTCATCTTCTTTGCCGCTGTTGGCGCCCAGCTTCCGTTTTCTATTATACCCACGGTACGCTTCTGATATCCGTGCTCAACGAGGGCGTGGATAAATGTATTCATATATGGGAAAATGTCGCCCTGATAGGTGGTTGTGGCGAGAACGAGCTTGCCGTAGCGGAAGGCATCCTCGAGAGCCTCGGACATATCGTCGCGCGCGAGGTCGCTGACTGCAACCTTGGGGCAACCGAGCTTTTCGAGCTCCTCGGCAAGCAGGAGAGCCGCCTTTTTGGTGTTGCCGTAAACGCTGGTGTACGCGATAGCCACGCCCTCGCTCTCGACGCCGTAGCTCGACCAGGTGTTGTAAAGATCGAGATAGTAGCCGAGGTTTTCGGTCAGAACGGGGCCGTGGAGGGGACAGATCTTGGCAATTTCAAGTCCCGAAGCCTTCGCCAGCAGCTTCTGCACCTGCGCGCCGTACTTGCCGACGATGCCGAAATAGTATCTTCTCGCCTCGCAAGCCCAGTCCTCATCGGCGTCAAGTGCGCCGAATTTGCCGAATCCGTCCGCAGAAAAGAGCACCTTCTCGCTCGATTCGTAGGTCATCATGACCTCGGGCCAATGGATCATTGCCGCGGCGATGAAATTGAGTGTATGCGCTCCGAGTTCGAGCTTGTCGCCGTCCTTGATGACGATGCGGCGGTCGGCATAATCTCTGCCGAAGAACTGCTTCATCATAATGAAAGCGCGCTCGGAGGCAAGAATAGTTGCCGAGGGGAACTCGTCCGCAAAAAGATTTATATTCGAGGAATGGTCGGGCTCCATGTGCTGAACGATGAGGTAATCGGGAGTTCTTCCGTCGAGCGCGGACTTGAGATTTGCCATCCACTCGCCACCAAAACGCGCGTCGACAGTGTCAAAGACCGCGATCTTTTCGTCAACAATAAGGTAAGAATTGTATGCCATACCGTTCGGCACGTCATACTGACCCTCAAAAAGGTCAATCTCTCTATCGTTTACACCAATGTATTTTATCATTTATATTCTCCGTTTTTTATTTTTTCTTATATTATACAATAAAAAAAGACCTATGTCAAGGTCAAATTAATACCACGATATAAAAAACAAATGACCCTTGACTGCGGTTTCTTTACACCTGCCAGCCAAGGGTCATTTGTGATCGATCTTAGTATCTAACATCATTTGATTATCCTCTCTTTCTTTATCTACCTTTTCCTTCACATCACACATTCAAAAGCATCAATTTCTTTTTTCTCTAAGGAGAATACCCGTATGCTTTTTTCGCGCATCTTTGATTCGGATAAAGGCGAAGGTTTTTCCTATGACTCAAATTTTTCAAAGGATTGTCGCTTGAACCTTATTTATATTAATTGACCTTCGCTCCGTGTCCTTTACACGCGGGCTTGATCTTTGTTTAAGCCTCCCGGCTCTGCGTCTTTTCGACCTGTGATCCTTCGCCACAGCATCGAGTTATTCAAGCGGATTCTTTGTGAGTCTGTACTTTAGTTGTACATTGGCCCGTACCTTCCTTTCTTGTTGTCTATATTATAGCACATCTTTTTCCGTATTGCAATATGCAGATTTCACAAAGTATACAATATTTTTTTGTGCAACACGCAGAAATTGGGTACTATAATGAATTTGTTGTTGACATCTTGCAAATACTGTGATATAATGGTAGATGGTGTGGTGTCAAAAAATGCATAATGCAAAATGCAGAATGCAAAATTGAGGAATATTTCCTCGCTTTGCTTGGAAATAATATATAATAATACTTTGGTGTTGATAATTCAATGCCTAAAATTGAAAACTCGGATGTTTTGAAGATTTTGGCTTCAAAACATCCGAGTTTTTTTGTTTTAGATATAAATTTTCGCTTCAGCGAAAATTTTCCTTAATTTTGCATTCTGCATTTTGCATTTTGCATTTTGATCAATAATCAACTATCGCCCCGTGTGCGCGGAGATTCGAGCGAAGGAGATCGGTATCAATATCGCCGACGGTGCAGTTTTTGTCAAGCGCGATGGCGCAAGCCTGACCTGCCGCCTGACCCATTGCCATGCAAGCGGGAATTACTCTGAAAGCGCCCGCCGCCTGCGACTCCGCCGAGATTGGTCTGCCCGCAACGAGGAGATTGGAGCATCCCTCGGGAACGAGAGAGCGGTAAGGGATCGTATATTTCGGCGCGACCTTGCCGTGGAATCCGCCCGAGATCTGACCGTCGCGGCTGTGAACGTCCATTCCGTAGCCGAAAACAACGACGGTATCGTCGAAGAACACGCCCTCGGAAATGTCGTTTACGGTGAGGCGGTACTTGCCGACGATGTGGCGCGACTCGCGGATGCCGAGAACGGGAGCGACCTGCGTGATCTTGCAGTGCTCAAAGCCCTCGGTCTCAAGCAGATCGCGGTAGGAGTCAAGGACTTGCTCGCGAGCCTCGATGTGCGCATCCGTCATACTGCGCGCGCTGTTGGCATTGACGCCGTAGACACGATAATGGTTGACCTTGTAAGTACCCGGGATCGGCTTTCGATAGCATTTTGTGGGAAGAGTGGGGCGCTTGCCTCTGCCGAGGAAGGCTTCGTCATCCGCATCGTCTACCTCAAAAAACAGCGTTCCGGGCTGAGGGAGCATACCGTCCTCCGAGCCCCACCAGGTCTCGACGCCCGATTTTTCGGCAACGTCAGCGTTGCCCGTGCAGTCGATATAGAGCTTTGCCTTGAGCGCAACAAGTCCCTCGGGTGCGGCAAGAACGATCGAGTCGATCGCGCCGTCCTTGAGCACGCTGTCAACGTATTTTGTATAAAGGAAGATCTCAACGCCCGCCTCGATGCACATTCTGTCAAGAACGAGCTGGAGTGCATAGGAATCGAAGGGGGTGACGCGACGGTGATACTTTTTGAGGAATGAGGTGTAAAGGCTGGGCGCGTCGGTATCGTCGGGCGAGATCGCGCCGCCGATAGCAATGGTGCGCTCAACGATCTCATCAAAGAGACCGCGAACGACTCGCTCGTCGCCCTTGCTGTCATAGCAGGTCATAAAGGGACCGACAAGCGCCGCCGTAGCCATACCGCCGAGCATACCCGTGGTCTCAACGATGACGGTCTTTTTGCCCTCGCGAGCGGCTTCGATAGCGGCGCAAACGCCCGCAGGACCGCCGCCGATAACGCATACCTCGTATTCGCCGAGGTACGGAATATTGCTTGAATATGTAAGCTTATCCATTGTCTTTTTTCTTTCCTCCGAATGAAAATATAATTATCGACTTAATTATATATCGAATTATTGCAACTATATACCACAAATACTACTAAAAATTTAACTTTTACGACTTTTTTGCTGATTCTCGGGTGCATACCCGCCTTTTGTGGATCTTTGTGCGGCTGCCGCACGGTATTTTGCCGGGGTCATTCCCGTAGAGCGCGTGAAAACGCGGATGAAATAGGAAGTGCTGTTGAATCCGCAGGCGTAAGCCGTCTCCGTGACGCCGTATCCGTCCGCAAGCCTTGCGCGTGCGCGGTTGAGGCGGATGACGCGGATATAATCGTGCACAGTCATGCCCGTGTACTTTGCAAAAACTCGGGTGAGGTAGTCGCGGTTGATGAAAACCTGTCGGCAACCTCGTCGACACCCGTGACAGTGGGGTAATTTTCACGCACATAACGGACAACGTCGTGAATCACCGAGGGAATCTCGCCCGTGCCGCTTCCGTAAACCGAATCCGATTCCTCTGCGCTTTTATTTATAAAACTGATGACCTCGCAAAGCCGCGCGAAAATGACGATACTTTCGTCGCCCGAAAGCGACTCGCGAAGGCGTTCAAGACGTTCAAACAGCACCTCATCCGCACCCGCGGAAAGGCGGAACACTCTTCCCTCCCCGAGTCTTTCATCGGAAAACACAGAAAGAGCGGTGCTGTCGCCCGACGAAAAAAAGGAAAAGAAATCCTCGGGGATCCAGAAGGCATACCGCTCGTAAAGCGAATCCTCCGCCGCCAGGGCATAGTGAAGCTCGCCGGGTCGCGCGAAAAATATATCACCGCGCGAGAGCCGGTAAGTGTGCCCGCCCGAGAAATGCAGCATCTTGCCCGAAAGAAAGATGCATACCTCGAGCAATGAGTGGTCGTGCATATGATCGTAATATGTTTCGGGCGAAACATCCTCGCGTGCGTATCTGACTTTTATTCTTTGTCCGCTCGTCAGCGGAATTGAAATTTCCTGACGCATTTTGTGCCTTCCTGTAAATTTATGAGATGTATTTAAGATAATAATAACACTTTTGCGACTTTTTGTCAAGATGGTTGGTTTAATATTTACATTTTAAAAATGGGTTGTCGCATTAAGCGAAACCAAGCCGCCCATTCCGCTTTGCCATATTGCCAAACGTGTTTTACAGTACGATAAATATAATAACTATTTCACCAATTTGTGTAGACCGATGCTCTCGTTATGCAAGTCTTTATTAATTAATTACAATTTGGTCCTTAAGTAAAATAACAAGCCGACTCACATACATTAGTGAGCCGGTTCCTGCATATTTAAATCTTTTAACCGAGCAAAAGCTCGTCAAAGCTTTTTCCGAGCACCTGTGAAAGTCCCACAATTTCAATATCGGTCACAAATCGTTTTCCCGCCTCGATCCTCTGAACAGCGTTTTTATCCATATCAAGACCCACAAGCTGAAGACGATCGGCAAGCTCACGCTGTGATATCTTCATCTCTGTACGAAAACGCGCAACACGTCTTCCGCAAAGGTTGTTGTTCCCGTCGTCAGTCTTATTGATAAACATTGATTTTTCTCCTTTTTGACTTTTTTGACATTCAGTGCTTGACAATAAGTATATTTTATGCTATAATATGCTCATAAATGACATTCACTAAATGTCAATATAAGGAGATTGAGAAATGGATGAAAAACTATACGCCGATTTGGCGGCGGCAACGAAGTATTATTTGATTGGAAACGAGTTTGAGGATCGCATACAAAAGGAAAATAAAAACATTCAAACATTGAGCGCCTACCCCGAAAACAACAAACGAAAGAAAACAGAATCGAGTATTTTGATGTGCAAAATAGGAAAATGGATCGCCATACCAAACGGAATTTTTCTGTTGCTTTGCGGAATTGTTGCAATGGCTGGTGTCGAACCCGACGCGTCCGATAAGATACTACTGCCGATTATGGGTATAGCATTAATTGTTTCTATTATTATAGCCACTGCAGCAAAATCCAAGACAAAGAGAATAGAAAAAGAATGCGACGATGAATTTGAAAGCCATATCAAGCCGCAGATTGAAGAATCACAAAGCAATTTGATTACACTCAAGCAAAATCTTTCCACTTTTGCAAAAGACAATCACCACGTAGTCGAGTTTCTTCCTGCCTCTTACCGCAACCCTCAAGCTACATCATATATGCTTTTGGCAGTTTCTAACGGTAGAGCCGATACTCTAAAGGAGGCCATCAATCTCTACGAAGAACAGCTTCATCGTTGGAAATTGGAGCAATACGCTCGTCAAGGCGCAGAAGCACAAGAATATTGCGCGCTTGCAATGGATGAGTTGAACTCCAGACAGGCACAAACTAATGCTCACCTGCAAGCTATCGAAATAATGCAATTCGTTAACTTTATCACCAAATAAAAAATAAAAAGGAGATACTATTATGAACAACGGTGAATATCAGTTCAACACAACACCCGTAACAGAAAAAATACCGGAGGAAAAGCCTACGGTTTCGCCGAAATCCAAAATTACTGCAATTATCCTCTGCCTTTTGTTCGGTCATTTAGGTGCGCACAGATTCTATGTGGGCAAAACAGGAACCGGCGTTGTATGGCTGTTAACACTTGGTTGCCTCGGATGGGGTGCTTTGATCGACTTCATCAAGCTGCTCATGGGCAAATTTACCGACAGCAATAACTTACCCTTGCAAAAATAATGCAAACCGCCGCTTTGTCGATGATGACAAAGCGGCGGTCAACTTTTCAGCCAAGCCTAAAGTCAATTTTTCTAATTGAAATTTGCCGTAGCAAATTTCTTCCTTTACATTTCGCCTTGCGAAATATATCGTGCCGTAAGGCATATCGTGTCCGTAGGATATATCGTGCCGAAGGCATATCGCGCGACCTCCGCAGAGGTCGCACTTCCCCGGCGTTTTGGGTAACTTGCGCCGTCTGCGGACGTCGCACGATATATCGGCCGTGCCGATACGATATGTTGACACACGATATACCGCTCGAGCGCGATACGATATATTCCGCAAGCGGAATGCGATCATTCATATTTTTCTATCCGATACAGTGTGAACGCATTCTTTTCAAGCGAGAAGATATGCTTGAACACGCCGTCCTCGCCGACTTTGCGGAGAGCCTCGGCGGTCTGATCGATCGCTTTGCCCGTGCAAGTCTTGCCCGTGACCACGTTGTTGTGGTTCGAATCGCAAAGGTGTCCCTTGATGGAGTAGTCGCCCGCGGGCATACCCTCGATCGCAAGCTCGCCGATGATGGTCTCGCCCGAGGTGTTGACGACGATCACGGATATTCCACCTTCGTCCTCGACCGCGACGGTGCAGTATTCCGCATCGCGCGATAGAGCCTCGCTGACCGATGCCGAAAGGCGCTCGCCGCGAAGGTCGTGGAGCATTTTGATCGCAACACCGTTCGGTGTCATGGCGTAGCTGCCGTCCTCGCAGAGCAAGAACTGCGTGAATGAGATCTGCAGCTTCGGGTTGTGGAAGGTGCACCAAGGGAAGGGGCAGAGCTCGGGTTCTTCATCGCAACCGAAGGCGAGAAGATAGGTGATGTTGCCCGCGGCGTTGTAAAGCGAGTCGCCGTCAATGCCCGTTGTGCGCGCCTTACCAAGTTCGTTGAGGAAGACCTTGCGCTTCGGCAGACCGAAGTCCGCGAGCATTTCGTTGTGGAGTTTCAAGAGATGCTTAAGCTTATCCACTCCCGAAAGCTTTGCGACCTCGTACTTTTTCTTCGACACAAGATCCATCGTCGCGCCCGAATCATAGTGGTGGTAGGAATAGAACTGCATCTCCACGCCCTCTGCCTTGAGCTTTCCGACTATCTCGCGCATCATATCCCAGACCGCGATTGGATGCGCCGCGGCGAAGCCGCCGAGCTCGAGGGGGAGCTCATAGTTATGCTTTTTGTTGAGCCTCTTGACCGCGCGGTGCGCGCAGAGGTAGATCTTTACGTATTCCTCGGCGTTCAGAAGACCGAAGGAACGTATATCGACCTCGTTGCAGCACTCGATATAGCGGATATTCGGCGCAAGCTCCTTGCAATATTCGACAGACTTCTCGAATATAGTTTCATACTGATCGTATGTTATCACTCCGTCCGAGACCTCGCGCTCGAGGCGGCGGACGTTCAAGAGAAGCTCATCGGCTTCCTTTGCGTGCGAGGTGAGATATGCCTTGAAGCGCGTTCCCGACGGTGCGGGGACGATGTTTTTCCAATCGTATGGATAATGAAGCTCCTCGGCAGGGTATCGCGCAACGCCGATGTCATAGTCGGGATAAAACTCTCCCGTTCTGTAATCCCAATACTCATCGAGCGTGATCCACACGCGCATAACCTCCGCACGACCGATCTGCCCAGCCATGTAAGCAGGGAAATCCTCGGGCGGCGAATAGCGCAGGGTGCTGTTCTGAAAACGTGTGGGATCGATATATTTTCCGAGTTTTTCGGGTCGGTTGATCTTGATTTTCATAATTTACTCCTTTGGAATTATCGGATAAAGCTGAACCGTATTTCCGCCGTCTACTACGAGCTCGGCGCCGGTGGTGTTGCGGGCGCATTCGGCGAAATACCAGACGGCGTCGGCGATGTCCGCGCCGTCGGCGACGTCGCCGATGGGGGTGAAGCGCGAGGGGACGTCGCGGTAGAAATCGGGATTCTTTTCCCAACGGTCGGTTCTGATCATACCGGGAAGCACGGCGTTGACGCGGATATTATACTTTCCGAGGTCAAGTGTCAGCGCGCGCATAAGTCCGAGCTGACCGCCCTTCGACGCGACATATGCCACGCGGTCGGGGATAGCGCGGTAGGCGGTGTTCGAGTTGATAAACACGATATTTCCGCCGCCCTGTTCCTTCATTCTCGCCGCCGCGTGCTCGCACAGGCAATAGTTCCAGACGACGTTGGTGTTGATGACCTTCATCAAGTCGGTCAGCGGATTTTCAAATATCTTTTGTCCGAGTCCCTGATCTGCGGCGTTGAGGACGAGGGTTTCAACGAAAATGCCCTTTTTGTCAAGAAAAGCAAACAATTCCTCGACGCCTTCCTCGTCAACGGTGCGCTCGTCGATCAGCGAATCGATGGCGCAGCCGATGATATTTACACGCGGGAACTTGGCGCGGTACTTCTTCTCTGCCTCGGCGACTTTTTCGGGGTCTCTGCCCGTGAATACGATATTTTTGCCCTCGGAGGCGAATTTTTCAACTATCGCAACGCCCGTGTTGATCGTTGCGCCGGTGATAAGTACACTTTTCATAACCCACCCCTTAAAAATAAAATGCTGTTTCGGGAGGACGGATGTCGGTCAGAGCGCCCGTGTAGTGGCGGAGGGTGTGCGGCTGATAGGGGTGCTTGAGGCATTCTTCCTCGTTGATCTCAATTCCGAGACCGGGCTTCGAGGGGATGGTGATATAGCCGTCCGAATATTCGAGCGATTCATTCGTCACGTCCGCTCTCCAAGTCACGTCGCTATACATAATTTCGAGGATCGAGAAATTCGGGCAGCAAGCCGCGAGCTGGAGTGTTGCGGCGTTTGCAACGGGGCCCGAGGGGTTATGCGGCGCGAAGGGGATATAATATGTCTCCGCCATCGCCGCGATCTTTTTGAGCTCCATAATTCCGCCCGCGTGGCTGACGTCGGGCTGGATATAGTCGGCGGCGCGCATCTCGAAGAGGTCCTTGAAATCCTTAGTTGAATAAAGACGCTCGCCCGCAGAGATAGCAACGGGGGATTTATCGCGGACTGCCTTCAGTGCCTCAAGGTTATCGGGCGGGGTGGGCTCCTCGAAGAAGAGGGGCTTGAATTCCTCGATCAGCTTTGCGATCTTGATGCCCGTGGGTACGTTGAATCTGCCGTGACCCTCGATGAGCAAGTCGACCTTGTCGCCGACCGCCTCGCGGACTGCCGCAATGTTGCGCAGAGCGGTGTCGAGATCCTTATTTGAAATCTCAAGATAGCTCTTGCCGAAGGGGTCCCACTTCATTGCCGTGACGCCGCGTTTTACGGCGATCTTTGCCTTTTCGGCAAACTCCTCGGGTGTTTTTGCGCCCGAGAACCAGCCGTTGACGTAAATGCGGCACTTTTCATTGACCTTGCCGCCGAGGAGCTGATAAACGGGCACGCCGAGCGACTTGCCGAGGATGTCCCAAAGAGCCATCTCTACTGCCGAAAGCGCGCTCATAAGCACGGGACCACCGCGCCAATATGCATCGCGGTAGATGTCGTGGAAGTGCTTTTCGATCGTGCGCGGATCCTTGCCGACGAGGTATTCCTTGATGTGCTCGACCGCGCCGATGAGTGCCTTTTCCTTATATTCAAGCGTCGCCTCGCCCACGCCGTCGATACCCTCGTCGGTGTAGACCTTGACGAACATCCAATTCGTGCGGAAGCAATCGACCGCAAAAGTTTTAACGTCAATAACCTTCATTTTTATACCTCGATCTCTTCCCAGATGGTGGGAATTACTTTATTTCTGCAGGGGAAGTCCTTCGGGTCAAGCGAGTCGAACATTCCGAAATGGAGCGGAACGACCGTCATTGCGTGCGTTTTCTTCGCAAACCGCGCGGCGTCTTCCATGTTCATATTGTTGCCAACGCCATTGATGGGCAGGAAGAGGACGTCGATATTGCGCCCTGTGTCGGGGAGACTATCGAAAATTCTGCTGTTATAGAGCGTGTCGCCAGTGACGTAATAGACCTTGTTTTCAACGGTATCCTCGATGACAACGCCGATCGCGTAAGGGTCGCTGTGCGCGGCGCGGACGGCGGTGAAGATGAATCCCTCGAGCGAAACGCTTGTGAATTTATCAAATAGGATATAATTCTGACCGCAGAGGTCGCCCATTGCCTTCGCGCGGACGGAAGTGGGTCCGAGGACGGACATCGGTTTCCTCGATTTCTTGAAGAAAACGGGCGCGGTTTCGGGGTCGTAGTGGTCGATATGATCGTGGGTGAAGATCATAATATCGGGATCGATATTGAAATAAGCTTCGTTGACGGGCGAGCGGCGATAGTTCGCGGGCTGAACCTTTTGGACGTAATTCGACAAGTAGGGATCGATCATGACGGAAACTCCGCCGCGCTCGAAGAGGAGGCCTGCTTGTCCGAGCCAGGTGATTTTCATATTATTTGTGCTCCTGTTTTTTATTTGATCCAAGTGATCAGTGGTTAGTGGTCAGTGAAGGTAAATTTCCTCGCTTTGCTCGGAAATTTTCGATTCTATTGAATTACAATAGCGGAAAAGTTTTTGAAGATCCTTAAGAAACTTTTTTCAAAAAGTTTCTTAAGTCGCGCTCCGCAGAGCGCGAAACTATCCTTTGCGCTTCAAAATGGCGACGCCCCGTCGACATTTTGGAAGGAGTAAATCCTCCCCTCGCGGGAGGATTTTGCTCCTTCATTCCTACTTCTGCTCGAAAATTATTCGATAAATATGCTCGGAATGTTAAGTACAGCAAATATTCCGTTTTCGTCTTCGAGAGAACAGAAATGCTCAAGGGTGGTGAACTCGTTGTCGCGCTCAACCGTATAAGTGCCAACTGTCTTTTCAAATAAAGCTTCCCACGCAGACAGAGGTTGTTTGGTTTCATCAAAGAAATACGTTATCTCCGCGCGGCTTTGGTCTTTCCAATATTCCTCGCTCGTCTTTTCTTTGATTTTTAAGCATCCGAGTTCGGATAAAACCTCATCAAGCTTTACACGAAAATCTAATTGATGAGTATTCTTGATTATTATTCTTAAGTTTGCTACCATTTTCTTTTATTCCAGATTGATACGCTTAACAACATTATTGACAAGTGCGAACATAGCGTTCTTGGTGTCCCCTCATCACCCGCTGCGGCGGGAGCTTCTCCCAGGAGAAGCCTGAAGAAAAGCTGTCGTTTTGAGCTAAATATTTCTCTGTTAGAGAAATGCTAAATTTTTGCTATGCAAAAGCTAAATACGCGCTTCGCGCGAGCTAAATATTCCGCTGAAGCGGAATGCAAAGGTAGAAATTTGCTAAGGCAAATTTCAATTTAATAAATAATTCGAAGAATAGAAATACCCAAACGAAGCTTGCAGTAACTCCAGGCTTCTCCTGGGAGAAGCTCCCGCCGCAGCGGGTGATGAGGGGACACCAAGAACGCTTTGTTAGCACTTGTTTTATAATCAATCTAAAGCATTATCTTGCGAAAAATCAATCCATTTAACACTCGGATACAGAGTATCGGTAATCCTTTTGCATTCTTCCACACTGTCCCACACAGCATCGCTGACCACTTCATAGTTTTCATCACAACAGAACACATAATAGGATTGATCTTTCGGATATACACATATTGCAAGATAAAATATATAATCGCTGATCGTCCCGTCAGGATACCGGACTTCACCATAATTAGCTTTGTCGGTATAGTAAAGCACTTTTGCGCCGTCAAGTTCCTTGGGGAATGAATTATCTGAAGCCTTCATTGATTGTCCCTCCTGTATTAATGCATATTTATGATGTACGAGTAGATTATCGCATATTACGATATATTCAAAATACGAGTCTGTAGGGGACGGCGCCCTCGACGTCCCGAGCCCAATTCAGTTACTGCTGTGAGCTTGATCAAGGAAATATAATTATAGTTTCTGAATTTAGTCAACGCTATAATTTCGTGCTGTCACGGGACGTCGAGGGCGCCGTCCCCTACGGTTTTGCGCTTACTTCATCAAAATCGCCAAAGGTGCATCGAGCAGAGGAAGGTTCTTGAGTCTTACGATGTCCTCACCCGCGTCCTCGAGCATATCCTCGCGGAGGGTGTATATATCGCCGTTGCGGAGGTCGCAGAGCTTGATGTCCTCGGGCTTCTGTCCGCAGAGGGCGAAGGAGATCGTTCCCTCGTAGGTGGTGGTCAGGACGGGAGTTGCGTTCCAATAAACGAGCGCGTGGCTGCCGTCGTCGAGCTCGAAGCCGTAGATCTTTGCCTGCTCGTCTTCCTCGGTCGCGTTGATGCGGCGCGAGGGGTTATATGCGCGGTAGTAGGGGATATTCGCGGGCTTGACGTTGCCCTTGAAGAGGGTCGCGAGGGTCTGAAGTGCGTAATAGGAAGGCTTCGGCTTATATTCGCCCGTTGCAACGCCGTCCTCGTCGAAATCTGCGCCGAGAACGCCGAAATAGCCGAAATCGAGGTAGGTGGACTTGTCGCCGACGACGCCGTAAAGCGCCTCGATCATATCCATCGTTGAGAAATACGAGGTAAATTCCACGCCCGAGTGCAGATCGGTGACGAGGGTGCGCAGCAGGATCTTCATCTGCTTTTCGGGTGTCCAGGCGAAGCCCTTGACCGCGCCGTTGCCGTCGCTTCTCGACTGCGCGCCGCCCTCGCCCTGAATGAGCCCGATCTTCGGGTTATACATATCAACAAGCGAACGAAGCGCGCGGATGATGTCCTCGCGCTGCCAATCGGCGGCGGAATAGAGGTGGAAGGAGATGTAATCGATATAATCGCCGAGTCCCGCGCGGAGGGCGGTGTTGACAAAATAGGGAGCGCGGGTGTGTGCGAGGGCAAAGCCGACGACCTTGGCATCGGGATCGACCGCCTTGATCGCTTTCGAGGTGTCGATGGCGAACTGCGCGTACTCGCGGGCGTTCTGCGTCATATCGTAGTCGGCCTTCGTTTCCTCAAAATAATGCTTCCAGCCAAGCTCGGGCTCGTTCCAGATCTCCCAGAACTCAACTCTGCCCTTAAAATGCTCGGTGATAGCGGTAACATAGTTGACCCAACCCTGTCTTGCATCATCGCCCATCGGCGGGCACTTGACCGCGCCGAAGATCTTTGCGGCGAAATCGGTATAGAGCGGGTTGCCGTAGCAAAGGCAGATCCAAGGCTCCATTCCGCGCGAGCGGAGATTATCGACGATCTTATCGAGCCACTCAAAATCATAAACTCCGCGCTCGCGCTCGGTCTTGAGCCAGCCCGACTGGATCCTTACCTTCTTGACGCCGATCGCGGCGACCTTGTCATAAGCCTTTTCGGGATCAAAAACGTCGCGGTCGAGCTTTTCAAAGCCGATTCCTATCTTTGAATATTCGATCTCATTCGATGCGAGCTTCGGCAGGGTGCCGATCTTTTTAAGTCTTTCCATAATAACCTCCGAATTTTTAATAATACTATTTACTTTTTCTGCGGTATCTGATATAATATAAATATCGTTATTTTAATTATATCACGATATAACTGCTTTGAAAAGGCAAAATATACTCTTGTTTTATCACAATATTACGATTCAAGGAGAATTGGTATGCTTACTCCCGAAAAAGATATAAACTGCGGAATATTCGACAGTTCGCTTTTGCGAAAAAGGCAAACCAAAAGCAACCCGAGGGAGGTTGCCTGCTATGAGCTTGAGATCTTTCTTGCCGACGGCGGGGTGAGCTTTATGAACGACGAGCACAGAGAGGTGCGCCGCGGGCTGCTCCTTTGCGCCAAGCCGGGGGCGATCCGACGAAGCGACTTTCCCGTGAAATGCGGATACATCCGAATAACCGAGGACAGCGCCCGCCGCGAGGGACTTGCCGACCTGCTCTCCTCCCTGCCCTCCTATACTTATATGGAAGACCGCGCCGCGGCTGACGAGGTGATCGCGCTTTTCTCAAAGCTCGAGCGTCGGCTTTTCGGCGGCAACGAGGACGGATTGACCGCTCTTCGTGCGAATGCGCTGTTTTTGGATATTTTGTACCGCCTGCACAAAATTTGCGGCGAGAAGACAGCTTCGGAGACCGCAAGCCCCGTCGGCGACCCGATCCACGCCGCGCGCGAGTACATCATCGAGCATTTTTCGGAAAACTGCTCGCTTTCAAAGATCGCCTGCGAGGTCAATCTCTCGCCGAATTATCTGCACACGGCATTCAAGGAAGCATTTGGCGAAACTCCTTACGAATACGTCACCAAAATGCGGATCGAAAAAGCCAAAAGGCTGATCGCGGCGGGGCGTGAATCCATGCTGACTATCGCACTCGAAACAGGCTTTTGCTCACAGTCGCATTTCAACAAGGTGTTCAAAAGCCAAACGGGTATGACCCCGAAAGAATTCCGTGACGCGGTTGTTGATATATATTAAAGAATGAGACTCTTATTTTTTAGTAAAATAAAGCAACACATTATTTTCTTCACAAAATAATACTGTAACCTTGAGAAATTTAGCGCCAATAAATACGCCTGTCGTTTATACAGTACGGACGGCAAGCATTAATTGAATTATGTCAAATATTTAGCACAAAAAGCACCCCGTCGAGAATTGGTCTCGGCGGGGGTAGTTTTCATATCCACGCGCCGTCTTTCATTTGGAGGACGGCGTCGGCTTGTTCGGCTACGGCGGGGTCGTGGGTCACTATGATGACGGTACAGCCGTCGTCATGCGCGAGGGAGCAGAGGATCTTGACTATGTTGGCGGTGTTGGTCGAGTCGAGATTTCCCGTCGGCTCGTCGGCGAGGATGATCTTGCAGCCTTGTGCGAGAGTTCTTGCGATCGCCACACGCTGCTGCTCGCCGCCCGAGAGGTGGGCGGGAAGGCGTTTGTCGTATGCGGGCGAAAGCTCAACGCGCTCGCGCATCTTGATTGCAAGCTCTGCCGCCTTCTTTTTCGACATTTTCTTGAGATCGAGCGGGTACATTATGTTCTCCTGCACGGTCAGAAGCGGAAAGAGGTTGTAATTCTGATAGATAACGCTGACGGCATCGCGGCGAAGGCGGTTGCGGTTCCAATTCTTTGTGGACTTGCCGTCGATGATGACCTCGCCCTCGGTGGGAACATCGAGTCCCGCCATCAGCGAGAGAAGGGTCGTTTTTCCCGAACCCGACTTGCCGATGATGGCATAGCACTTTCCGGGCTCGAAATCATAGGACACGCCGTCCACCGCGCGGACGGTCTGATATTTTCCTTTGTAGCTGTAAGATACGTTATTAAGCGAAATACTCATTTATTCATCCTCCTTGATGTTTTTGATAAGTTCTTTACTCATAAATATCGCGAGTGCGAGGCTGAGGGCGATGAAGTAGGCGAAGGCGAAGATCGCGAGGTTATTTATCGGGTTCCACTTATAATACGCACCGCCGATCACTATGCCGAGGATGATACAGATCATCTGCTCAAGCGCAAAGCCGGCGTATACTCTCGCATTCGATTCGCCGACCATACGCATCAGCATAATATCTCTCTTGCGTCGGCGAACCATAAGGAATCCGACGAGGAAGCCCGAAATGACCGAAAGGATCACGACAAACACAGTCACCGTGCGGTTGAATTTGATGCTGTCTTCAAGGATGGCGGAAAGGTCGAACAAATTATTATCGTCTATGTCAAGCGCATAGCTATAGTTTTTTTCTGTGATATATGGCAAAGTGCCGTAATCCACGCTCACACCCCAAGCGGTCTTCTTTGCATTCGGGGAAGGCTCCAAAAAACAATAACTTGCTTTTTCGCGAAATTCATCAAGGCGGCTGTTGTCTGAAAGCGTTGCGCTCAGTACCCGAATAATTTTATTCTTTCTAAGCTCGTCGTACACTTTATCAATAACGGGATACGGGCAATAAATGCTTTTTTCGTCTCCTGCTGTGTATGTTCCGACGATCTTTAGTGAGCAATTATATTCTACCTTCGGGAACTCTACAACCAATTCGCCGTCTACCCACAGAAATTCGCCGTTTTCATCTCTGTGAATAAACGGTATATTGCTTCTGCCGGAAAAATACAGATCAGCCTCGCCGCCGTTATCATAACGCTCCACCATCCCCTCGGGAACGATGCAGAGCAGTTCTTCACCTGCAAATATACTTTCGTCATACCCCTCGTACCACGTGATCTCGCATCCGTTTTCAGGAAGCAGCTGCTTGTCGCAAGGGAGCGATGAAATACCGTACAGCATAGTCGTTCCGGCCGCGCTTGTATAATTAGTGCCGTTGATCGTGGAAATCGGAGTATACATCATGCTCTGAACGTCTTTCAGATATGCTGCCAATGATAATTCTTCCACCGGATCAGAATATTTTTTCTCAGCCGAATCATCGTAAAATTTTACGGGGGTATCATCGGTAAATAAGCTAAGTACCCAAGGACTGATCAAAAGATCACCGTCATTTTTTCCCGTAGGATCGGTAACTGTCACTGTGATCGGAACGGATTGCCAGACCTCTTCATAATTCCGAAGTTCAGCCTCGTTTGACGCTTGCAATGCGCAAATGATCATAGAAATTACCGCGGCAAATAACAGCACCGCGACAGCACGGACGGGAGCTCGTTTTAGAGTTTTCAGTGCCTTTTTGATCATCTTTTTACTTCCTTTCGTGCAGACTCCGCCGTCATTTATTCATCCTCCTTGACGTTTTTGATAAGCTTTTTACTCATAAATATTGTAAGCGCAAGGCTGAGGGCGATGAAGTAGGAGACGGCGAAGATCGCGAGGTTATTTATCGGGTTCCAATTATAATACGCACCTCCGATCACTATACCGAGGATTATACAGATCATCTGCTCAAGCGCGAAACCGGCGTATACTCTTGCGTTTGATTCGCCGACCATACGCATCAGCAAAATATCTCTCTTGCGGCGGCGGATCATGAGGAAACCAACAAGGAATCCTGCGACTACCGAGAGGGCAACAACCATTACCGTGACGTTGCGGTTAAATTTGATGCTGTCTTCAAGTATCGCGGAAAGGTCGAACAAATTATCATCATTGATATCCAAAGCAAATGGATAAAAATCGTAATGAGTAGAACGAAAAGGTTCATCACTCTTACTAAGTTGCACATCATATCCCCAAGGAGTTTCCTCAGCATCTAGCGTAGGTTCTATAAAGCAAAGGTTCGATTTTTCGCGGAATTCATCCAAGCGGTTGTTGTCCGCAAGAGTTGCGCTAAGTGAATAAATCAACAGCGGTTCTTCAAGTTCGCTGATTACAATCTGCTCAACGATCGGTACTGGGCAATAAATACTTTTTTCATCACCAGCGGTGTATGTGCCGACGATCTTAAATGTACACTGATATTCGTGTTTATTAATCTCCACCACCGGTTTGCCGTCTACAATTGTGACAGTCGGGGTGCCTGTATTGGAGAAATCCAATACCACCTCTCCGCTACCGTTATCATAATCCTCTACAGTGCCTGCAGGAATGATACAAACAAACTGTTCACCGTCAAAAATACTTTCGTCATATCCCTCGTGCCACGTAATATCACATCCATATTCCGGAAGGAGTTGTTTGTCACATGAAAGAGATGAAATTCCGATCAAATTAGGACTCTTATAATCTTTGGCGTTGATTTTATTTATTACGCGTGACATCCTAACTTGAACGTCTTTTATATATTCTGCCAAAGCGACCTCTAAGACAAGTGCATCTCCATCTGATATCAAGTCAACCCTTTCCTCTAAACTTTTAGCTTCGGATACGTCATAGAACACCTGAGGATCTTTCTTGGTAAACAATTCATATACCCAAGTATTAATTAAAAACATATCGGAATTTACTCCAGACGGCTCCGTGACAGTCACCGTGATCGGAACCGATTGCCAGACCTCTTCATAATTACGAAGTTCGGCTTCATTTGAGGCGTGCAGGGAGCAAATGATCATAGTAATCACCGCGGCGAATAACAACACCGCTAAGGCGCGGACGGGGGCGCGTTTTAGGGTTTTCAGTGTCTTTTTAATCATCTTTTTACTTCCTTTCATGGATGAATTTTTTGCCTTTTCGACCGATTTAATTGTATCAAAAAAATTTCCTCATGTCAATATTTTTCCGTAACTACGGCATTTTTAGCGTAGATGCGGGCATTTTGGGCTAAAATGGGGGTAAAACGCAAAAAAAGACTGCCTCGGGAGACAGTCTTTTTGTTTTTTATTTTACTTAAGATTCTTCAGAATATCGTTGATGTCAGAAAGCTTCTTGTTGAGGGTCTTTTCGTAAACCTTCTGCTGGGAGATATAGCTACCCGCGGCGTTGCCATTGACGGCATTGCGGAAGATACTGTAGGACATCTTATCAAGCTGCATGGTGAAAAGTCTTGCAACGTCGATATCAACGCTATCGCGGATAACATCGAACATAAATGCGTCATCACTCTGGTCAGCGTAGCGGAGCTTCATCGACTCCTCGAAGAGTGCGGGAGTGATGTTGAGATAGCTCTGATATGCCATAAGCTCGAGGGTCGCTGCTGCTGCTTCGGCGTTGGGTGCTGCTGCAGAGAGCATATACATTGTGTAACCGAAGCCGAGACAGGTGCGGTATTCCTCCTGGTCGGTATCATACTTCGGAATGGGAAGAATGCCGAAGTTGAAGCCGGTGGAGGTAAGACTTCTTGTAATTATGTAGGGACGGTCAACAAGGAAGAGCGCCTGGCCTGCGGCAAAGAGTGGCTCGCTCTTCTTTATGTAAGAATCGCCCGAGGTGTGAAGAAGATTGCAAAGCTTCTCGAGAAGGTCAACGGTCTTCTGCGAGAAAAGGTCTGCGGAGAGCGCAAGGCTGCCGTCTTCCTTTACCTCAACGGTGGTAAGACCTGAGCCTGCATAGAAGGGGTCAAAATGAACGTTTGTAACAACCAAGCCGTAGCGGTCGCCCTCGGATGCGGTGTTGTCGCCGTCCTGATCAACGTAAGTGCCTTCGGTAAGCTCAATGAGCTTATCAAGAGTCCACTGACCGTTATAAGCAAGATCGTAAAGCTCCTCTGCGTTCATATTATGGATGTCCAGCAGCATATCCTTATTGAATATGGTGAGGTACATCATGTGAATAAAGTTGGTCGAAATATCGCCGGATGCGAAATAAACGCCGCCGTTGACGCTCGCCTTGGAAATAAGGCTCTTGGGCCACCAGGGCTTGTCAAATTCCATGATCTCGTAATCGGTGAGATCCTGGGTAACGCCCTGAGTCATAAGAGTCGCGCCGGTCATGGTGTAACCGCAGAAGATGTCATAAGCATCTGCGCCCGCCTGTGTGCTGTTGACGCAAGCGTTTACGAACGAAGACTGATTGTTGTAGTTACCGGGAGTTCCGACGAAGTTAAGGGCCACGCCGAACTGCTCCTGAACCTTTGCATTTCTTCTGTAGATGGCGTCATTGACGGACTCGCCGTTCTGATCATCAACGAAGAACTCGGGGTTGGGAACGTCATCCCAATAAAGGATATTGACTGTTGTTCCGTCAAATTTCAGATCGCTGGGAATGTTGCTTGCTGCAAAAAGAGTTTCCTCTGCAGTTGTTTCAACTGTGACCTCACCCGAGGGAGCATCTGTTTCTGCGGGAGCGGTGGTCTCGCCCGAGGGAGCAGTTTCTGCGCAGGAAAGCGCCATTGGAAGGGTCATCGCAAGGATAAGCAGAGCTATGATAATACGCGAGATATTTTTCATAATCTTTCCTCCGGTGTTTTATTTCAGATCATCAAGCTTCTTGGTGATGGTCTCAAGCTTCTTTGCGAAGTTCTTTTGATATACCTTCTGCGCGGACATATAGCTTCCTGCGGTGTTGTTGTTTACCGCGTTACGGAAGATGCTGAATGACATGTTGTCAAGCTGGGTGGTGAGAAGTCTGCCGATGTCGATAACAACGTTCTCGCGGATAATATCGAACATGAACGCGTCGTCACTCTGGTCGGCATAGCGGAGCTTCATCGACTCCTCAAAGATAGCGGGAGTTACGTTGACGTAGCTCTGATAAGCCAAAAGCTCGATGGTCGCAGCAGCTGCCTCAGCATCGGGTGCGGATGCTGAGATCATATACATGGTGTAGGGGAAGGAAAGTGCGGTGCGGTAGTTTTCCTGATCATCGCTATACTTAGGCATGGGAAGAACACCGTAAGTAAAATCAACGTCGGTGAGGTGATTTGCGGTAATGCTTGCAGCCTGGATGATAAAGAGGGAGTTGCCGGTCTTGAAGTGTGCGGTATCAGTCTTGATATATGCGTCACCCGAGGTGTGAAGGAGGTTGCAGACCTTGTCAAGAAGGTCAACGGTCTTCTGCGAGAAAAGGTCGTCGGACATAACGAACGCGCCGTCCTTGTCAAGCTCTACCGTGTAAAGGTCGGATGCGGTATAGAAGGAGTCAAAGGGAACGGTGGTGATTACAAGACCGTAGCGGTCGGCTTCGCTCGAGGAGTTATCGCCGTCCTGATCAAGATAAACACCCTGAGTGTACTCGATAAGTCTGTCGATCGTCCACTTGCCGTCATAAACAAGCGAGTAAAGATCGTTCGCCTGAAGCTTGTGAAAATCGGTGAAGAGATCCTTGTTAAATACGATGAGGTACATCATATAAAGGAACGAGGGAGCGATGTCGCCGGACGCGAAATAAATACCGTCGTTGATGGTAGCCTTGGAGATAAGGCTTTCGGGCCACCAAGGCTTGTCAAACTCAAGGATGGGATACTGTGTCATATCCTGAACAGCACCCTCAACTGCGAGAGTTGCACCGGTCATGGAATAGCCACAGAAAAGATCGTAAGCATCTGCGCCTGCCTGAAGGCTGTTGATGCAGGTGTTTACAAAATCCTTTTGCTGCTCATAAGCACCGGGGATGCCGTAGAACTCAAGGGTAACGCCGAACTGTTCCTGAACATTTGCGTTCTTTCTGAACACCGCATCGTTTACCGATTCACCGTTCTGATCTTCGACGAAGAATTCATTCCTGTTGGAGTCGGTTCTGTGAAGAATGTTGATGGTGGTACCATCGAATCTGAGGTTCTCGGGAATGTTGCTGGGGACGAAAAGGGTCTCCTCAGCGGTGGTTTCCACAGGAGCATCGGTTGCCGATGGAGCTTCCGTAATTGCAGGCGCGGTGGTTTCTTCTTCCTGCGGAGCCGTTTCGGCGCAGGCAAGAGCCATCGGGAGCGTCATTGCAAGAATGAGAAGCGCGATGATAATGCGTGTGATGTTTTTCATAACATTGCCTCCGTTTGATTTATGTTATATTTTTATTTTTATCCAAATACCTCGAATGCCGCAACAACGCGGAGCATATCGCGATCGAAGTTCTGCCTTCCGTAAGCGTCAAGGAAGCGATCCTCGTATTCGTTTGTTTTAAGATTATACCAAAGCGTCCAAGCGCCCCAGAAAAGGTCGATGTGTCTGTCGCCGACACCGCCGTTTCCGACGTCGATAAAAGCGGAAAAGCGCCAATCGTCAAGCATAACGTTCGGCAGGCAGTAGTCGCCGTGGATGAGGGTGTCGTTTTTCAGCGCAGAGCCGTATTTTTTGATGACCTCCATCGCTTCCTCTGCCGATGCGTAGCCGAAGGAATCGGGGAAGGAAGACTTGTCGTAATTGCCCGTGCGGTAGTTTTCAAAGGCGATAGCGGAATAGGACTCGATCCTGTTCTGCACGGGGCAGTCTGCGTGATCGCGACGATGCAGATCGTAAAGGAGCTCGGCATAAAGCTCGCAAAGCCGCTTCGGGTCTGAAAGATAGCGGCGGTCGGTGCAGTCCTCGCCGCGCACGCGCTCGGTGAGCATATAATCGCGGTCGGTCTGCTCGAAGGAAAGGACCTTCGCTCCAAGCCCGAGCGAGCCGAAATATTTCGTCATCCTCGCCTCAGCCTCAAGCTCGCCGCGCTTCATGCTTTTAAGGAAATACCCGCCGTCGCGGTCGATGAATAGAACCTCCGCGCCGCTTGCGCAACGGCTGTCATAAACATCCGCGCCCGCAAGCAACGGGCGAAGCGATTCGGGATAGTTTTCAATATTGATCTGAGTGAGAACCCTTTGCATCGCGGACACACTTTCGGTTAATAATACATAGTTAATATAATTTTATCATATTAATAGGAAAAAGTCAATAACAAAAAAGCCTCACGGCAATTTTTTTACCGTGAGGTGACAATTTATTTCCATTTGACCTTCCTTGCGGGCAGGTGCGAGGTCACAAGAGCCTTCAGCGCAAGCAGCTCGATCTCGGACAGCGCGGATACGTCAACGATATACCCCTGCCTTTTGGAGATAAAGAGATATACGTCATCATCCTTTTTTCCGACCTTGATTATGGCAGAATACTTTATAGTGCCCGACGCAATTTCTTGGGTTGTTTCGGCAGTATAGTTCATTTCACTATCCTTAAAAGAGAAATTCAACACCGCATCTACCGAAGGTGATTTTTTCACCAGCCTCGGCATTACAAAAGCACCGAAAAGGTAGGCAAGATCCATAAGCGTGACCATAGCTCCGCACAAAACAACGGTGTCGGTAAGCGCATTGATCATAATCAAGAAACCGACGCACGCCCAAATGAGCAAAGTGCAAGCAGCCATAAAAGAGAAAAAGACTTTTCTTTGCTTCCAAAAATAATCATTGAAACGCAAAAGCCGCTGTTTGGTATAAACGGTTGAAATTTTGAGTTCCATTTCGGTCACCTCCAATATTTTTCAATCTCATTATATCATAAACACCGTAGAATGTCAAGAATAATCGTTCAGAGGCAAAAAAACGAAAGGAAAAGCAAATAATTATTATAAAAGTATAAGAAAAGCTCAAAAACGTCTTGACAAACACATAAAAATAGTGTATAATATTATCCGCGAGTTCTGCAAACGGCCGCTCGCGCAAGTACAACACGGAGATGTACTCAAGAGGCCGAAGAGGCGCCCCTGCTAAGGGTGTAGGTCGGGATAACCGGCGCGAGAGTTCAAATCTCTCCATCTCCGCCAGTCAAGTCCACAACAGCAATGTTGTGGACTTGTTTCATATAGGGAGTTAAATATGAATGAATTGACTTGGAAACAACAAATAATTTTAGATACCCTAAACAGAGCTATATCAAATTTCAATCAATCTGAAATGCTCTTTTTTATGCCCTGTTACGCAGCTTTTTGATGGGTGTTACGCAATTTGTTACGCAGAGTTGTGTAGCGTCTTATCAATTTATGTCAGAAGGAGATTTGTCATAGCAATATGCATATTCCAAGTCGAAGCACCGCCATAATAGGTGACAGTTAACTCTTTTACATTGTCCACGGGAATTTTGAAGTCAACCGGCTCTTGTAGTCCTACCATCTGTGGGGAGGTATACAAAAGCTTTCCATCGCCATAGATTCGAATGTAGTACATTTTATCGAGTCCCCACTCGTCGGAAACAGAAGTGCCTCTTTCGGTAGGAATACAGATGGTACCAGATAAATAAGAATACTCACCATTCAGCAGATATACATCTTTGTCGTCCTCACTACCAAAATAATACAGCACTACATCTTCGTAGTAGTTGCCAAAGTGATCTTCTACTGCTCTATGAGTATAACGGCAAATAAACGTGGACTCCTTCATCGGCAAATCCAAAAGACGAGTCGGCAACTCAGAAGGCGCAGAACCGCTAACTGTATCTGTTCCGATACTGATGTTTCCGATTGCGATGGGTAATTTCCAAGTGATTGCGCCTCCATCATATCGGATTTCCAACTCATTTACGCCACTAACATTAATGCAAAAATCTTCGGGAGGGCTGTCAGCTCGCATGTGCGAACTTGCCCAAAGACGCTTGCCATCGCCGTAGATAAAGATTGGTGCGCTGTCTTCTTTGTTACCTCTACTGGAAGGAACAAACACTGTGCCGCTAAAGGATGTGTACTTGCCATCCAGTTTATATACATCTCGGTCAGATGGGTCACCATACTGGAACATCAAGGCAGCAGCATACTTATTCCCGCTTTTGTCATAGAATGTGTCAACCTTCCTGACACCGCTGTCAAATGTGGAAGATTCATGCAGTTGATTTAACGGATTATAAGGCACAGCGTCAGTAGCGCCAGAAAGAGCACTGCCGAGAATACAAACTATGAGAAGCACCGCAAAAGCTGTACCCCAACCTTCCCAACCGCTGATGAATCGAATTATAATTCTCAAATTAATCACCTCCGTTTTTTCTTGGCAAGTTTGTTTTTTCTTCAATACGAATAGCAAGTAATCCCTCTCGACTGGAGATAATCTTCAAGTTCTTGGGCATCAGATGATGAATAGCAATAGATTCGATGAGGCAGATGACCACAAAGGCCAAGCCATGTGTCAATAAAGCTTACTTTAGGATATTTGCCATTTATTGTGCGAGCAAGATCATACTTGTCCACAAGCGGGGGAATATCGATGATCTCAATAACCCCTATCTCACTTCCATCATCATTCTTCGTTTCAAATATTTTGTCAACAAGCCAATGAGCCTCAGGTTTAGATACTGCAATTTCTTCATTGTCTTTGATTGAAAAAGCTTTCTTCTTTTCGACGACACAGTTGTGGCAATGCTTCATTATTTTGGCGGCCTCAATACATAGGTTGGTCTCGCTTTCTGCGTCGGCAGCCAAGCGATCATAGTGTAACTCATGAAGAGTTAAGCCGGCTTCGATATACTCCTCTTTCAGACGAAATAGGAATTTCTTCGCTTTGCGTGAGAGTTTTGATTCAAGAGGAACGAAGAACACAACCGCCCCCATGCAGCCCCAGCAGAGAAGTTCTTCTGCTGACGGAGGAAGAGTATTATCAAATACCGAGTCCGATATGTGTATAAATGTCACGCGTTCATCATCCTCCATACCGAGGTCTCTACAGTAGGCACGAAATTCGCTTGCATAGTTCCGTTCGTTGATTCTCAGAGACTTCTGGGTGAAATCCTCATTATACTCTTTAAAAATTCTCAGCATTTCACGTTTGATACGAACATGCTTACTCTTGGGACTGTGCACGATAAAGCATGGCATTTCAAATGAGAAAAAGGGCTTGTTGTCACCGACATGTCGGTAAGTGATGCGTCTGATTTCGTTCAACAATCTGTCAATTGCTTTCATAGTTTAATCCTCCGTTATATAGGCTTTTACATTTCTTCTTATAAGAGATCGCAAAATGATACCTGCTATTTCGGTATCTTTACAGATAACTTTTGTCGGTTCTCCAAGAGTCAACATATTATCAAGGAGCGAGGTATGGCTGATACTGAGACTTCTCAAAGCTCTTGCAATGTCCACACGCTCAATGCTATTTGGGACGCCGTCAGGTATTGCAATCGCAACCCTATTATCATCGGTATCGGCGCTAGCTTCGTCTTTATCAAGAGAGCTTTCAGGCTTGTCGCCAAAGCGAACGTACTCTATGCTTTTACCCAAACCTTCGGATGCTTTCTCCATCAAATACACAAAGCTTTCCACATCGACTGCGGTATCATCAGCGGGGACGATTACCATATATGTCGCCATTTTAATACTTAACAGAGATATAGTTTTGTCTATATCAATAAGATCACTATTGATAAGGCCGTGGCAATTCAAAAAGCAGAGGAGCTTGCCATCAGCACTAATGCACTTGCGCTGCTTTTTGGCGATTCTATTATGTACGTTTTCAAGCGATGTAGAGTTATCAAGATTCTCGACTGTATATTCACGGTAACAACTCGGTTTGGTCCGCCCTCTTGTGCGTCGAACTAAAGTATCGACATTTTCATCCGAGCAATAGGCGATAATAATATCACTGAGACTAAAACGGTAGGCGTGGGCTTCCATTTTTTTGGTGCAGTAATCGTCAAATGTAGGCATTATCATTATTTTAGGCTCCTTTGAATTCATACGCTATAATTGATGCAACAGCTTCTTCGTCATGAGGAAGAATGATAATTTCCGAGTTCTCTTCGCGAAATCTTTCATAAAGTCCATTGACCCACTTCTCATCCTCACATTTCAGATCCGGGGGAAGAACAAAAAGAGACACTGAGTATGGAATATGTGTAAAGCGAAAGATAGAATCATAATCTGGGCGCTCTTCGTCGGTATCGAGGAAGTCTAACTGAACAAAAAACAGCATCACGTCAATCTCCCGAATGAGCCGAACAGCGTCATCATAGAGCTCTTTGACATTTTCGTGAATTCGAATGTCGTGGTCAAAAATAAAATTGATATCATGCAGATTTTTTATGTTTTTCCATACTTTATGGAGAAACACATACCGCTCTCTTCTCTTCGGAAGAGTAATAAAATAACAGAGTTCTCTTTTGTGTTTCATTTGATTTTTCTCCTTTCAATTATTTATAATTGTTATTCTTCAAGCCACGTGAGCAGCTCGGAATCGAAGAGATCTTCTGCACTATCTGTAATCCTTTTAATCTCATTGGGCAAAAGATAATCTCTGTAATTTGTCAAAAGTGCTTGGTATATCCGCCAATCATCAAAATAAGCAATAATACCTAAGAAAATATCAACCGCCTCACGACCACTGTATCTTTCGTCAATGATTTCAAGTATATCTTCTCCTGAAACAATGGCATCTTCCAATATTGCTTCAAGTACTTTATTAATTTTGTTCTTCATTATACAATTCCTTTCAAGGCTTTCTAAACAACTCAAACTGCCTACTCGAATTAGTTAACATAACATTTGTATCATCTTACTTTTCATTTATAAAAATGAATAATACCTTCGTAAGTACACCAACTACTATAGTACTGAACGAACTGGTCAATGGTACAAACGATAGGTGTTCCTTCAGAATATGTTTTGCCGGCTACTTTTGCAGAGAAAGATTCGGAAAAATATATTTTGCCATCCTCCGATGAGAAATGGTGGATCATCACTGCATGTCCGTATCTTCTGCCATCCTCTCCCGAGCCGGTGTGAAATCCAACAAGTATATTGCAGATGGATTTTTTGCCATTATTTGTCAACTTATTGAGAGCGTTTTTGAGATTATATTGGTCAGCAGGATAGCTATTAATTATGTAACCTGCATCGGTTTTACCGTTATGCTTCTGTGCATAGTTCGTGTAATAATCATACTGATTATTACCATTCTCATCGACGATCTTACTAGTAATTCCAGCGGCTTTGACCTGTGCACCAACGAAGAGACCGCAATATCCATTGAAGGACTTTCTATTAGCAACTTCTTTGGATTTGGAGTTGATTTTTTTGAGGTAATCTTCCCAACTTTCAACATGAAGATCGTAGGAAACTGTAATGATATTATTAACCTTGGCATAGATCTTGCAATTGCCTCCTGCAATAGCGGTAACTTTTCCAGAAATATCAATTTTTGCCACCTTATTGTTGGAGGTGCTCCAAACTACACCGTTTGCTACAGGTGAAACGTTGTATGTCATTTTCATACTCTCACCGGCCATAAGTTCGCGGGTTCGCCCAGTAACAGATAGACTAAGGCTGGAAATCTTTGTGATGTTCTTCGTATAAATATATCCAATCTTATTGTCACCAACATAAACGGCAGTCCACCAATGGTTCCCGATAAGATACTTATTTCGTACACTATTATAACCGACGATACAAATTACATCATCTTTTTTCAGAGACACAAGAGTGGCTGCACTTTCGTAAGGAGCCTCCCTGACCTTGCAGTCGTTGACTGCTTTAGCAAGAGAAGCATTGTAAGTATCGCCAACCTTAGAACAATACTCCTTATTAATATAGACCGTCCTTTTATCCATCTGAATTTTGTAGTGCGTCTTCGTAGATTCAGAAGCTACAAAAACAGTATTTTTGTTAAAGTAGCAATAGAGTTCGGAACGAACACTCTGACCTACACGAACAGGCACACTGTTTTTAGTAACTCTATACAGGTTTTCGCCAATTGTATCCAGAGAAACGCTCGAGATGCTTTTCTTATTACACTCTGCGGCACCGATGGTAAGATCAAGATATGCAATGGAGTTGAAAATTGTGAGGATCGCGAAGATAAGCGCGATGGTTCTTTTGAGAATGCGAGATGTTTTGGTTTTCATGATTGACTCCTTTATTCGTTCGTTCGAGAATGATTCCCGTGAATAAATTATACCATACAGTTAAATATCTGTCGAGAAACCTAATAGGTAAAATAGGAAAAAGCGGTAATACAATTTGCTGAAAATAATCATTATTTGTCTTTACATTGAAAAATAATTATGATATAATAAAAATATGTAGATATATTTCTATGTTTTAAGGAGATACAGTTATGAATCCGAGCCAAACAACATTTAATATTCTGTGGGATTTTTTGAAAAAGTCAAGAAAATTCACGCAAGAAGCTTTTGCGGGAGATATTGAAGTAACCCCCAAAACCTTGAGAAACTGGATTAATAATGGATTCGGTCGTTCCCGAGACATAGATGCAATATTCGTTTGTAAAACCGCGTTCTCAAAAAAAGAAGACATCACACAATATGATGAGGAATGCGTGAAGAATTTTTTGCAGTATATCGCATTATTCGAATACTTTCCGGAAGAAGAAATTTTTGATAGAAATCAAAGATTTAATGCAAAAAAGTTTGAATCTTTTTTCATCAGGTTTTTAATAAGCGATAGAAATCCTCCTGTTCCTTTTATGACGGTGAGTAAATACCGTCTACCTCCATTTTTCTGTAAGCGCGAAAAGAATTCTGATGACCATTTGGGCAGTGCTTACTCTGATCCATATGACCAGGTCCACGTGATTTACGCTGAACCGGGCATGGGTAAAACAACGTATGCACTTAATTATGCAAATGAAGTTATCAAGGACCGTAAATTTGATTATGTGTTCGTTGTCACTTACCACAATTCAATCAAGCAAACCATCTCCGATCTGGGGAATGAGCGCATTGAGTACGGCGTCTCCGTTGATCTCTTTGAGAGAAATCTTTTCCGGTTGCGGAAAATATGTAGTACTGATCAAAAATCGGTTCTTCTGATAATTGATAATTATGACAATCCCAAAGCCAGCAGCGAACTGACAGCAAGCAATAAGGAGTATATTCAATTACTTGAGACAGGTTGCAAAATATTAATAACCACAAACTTGAATCTTAGTAAATGCTACTGTATTGATGACAATAAACATATAACGCGTTTAGCTCCTCTTCCAACGCGCGACCTGTTGAGTATTTTTTGCAAAATTAGAGGTCAATCAACTGATAAAAAAAATGTGTGTAATTTAATAGACAATTATCTGCTTGGAAACACATATCTTACCGTGTTATGTGCTGAGTTGGCAAATCAAGGAATGGAAGTCAACAAAATTATTGATTCTATAGCTCATCTGAAAGCAGATAATACTAAACCTTTCCCTATTCAGAAGGACGGAAAAAGACAGGATGAAAAAACGCTATTAGAGCATTTTTGTTGTATCCTAGATAATAACAGAATTGTTAATCCTGATGATGATAATGAGAAGCAATCGGTGCATAAGATTCTTGTAACTCTTGCCATGCTTCCGATTGGTGGAGTTAAAGAGGAATATTTTGAAAAAGCATTCGGCGGTCTTAGCAAAGAAGACGAGAAGTCCATGGTACGTCTTAAAGACCATAATATCATCTTCCGTAACAATGGTAAGATTTATATGCAACCTGTCGTTATGGAATATGTAATCCGTAATCATTTGATTTTTAATCAAATATTTGATCTTCTTTGTACCTTAAACATATATTTGGACGCGGATATTTTGAAGTCTGAAATGATGGATTGGGTTAGAATATCAGAATCCGTGTCAAAAGTTCTTAGTGACGATAACATAAAGAAACAAGCAAAAAAGCGAACTATTGAATTGAAAGGGAATCCTTCCGGAGGAGATATAATTAAAAAAACTCTTGATATGTCTTTGGTTATCGATGCGAGAATCTCATCATGCTATACCGCAATTGATATATTCGATAAAGGCTACGAATATGCTAAACGTGCATTTAAAAAGATGAATGATATAATATCAAGAGAAAAAATAGCAACCAACCAGAAAACCGAACTCGACAAAGTGACAATAGCAAACTGCTGCAATATTATTGGGTATGCATATTTAAACAATAAGAGCGAATCCCTCGAGAAAAGACTGAAAATCGTTGACGAATGCATTAAGTATGGTGAGAAACTTTTGTCTGATACTACTGAAGACGAAATTCGTGCCATGAGGGTTTTAAGTCAGCTCCACGGCATAAAAGCAGGTTATTATCTGAGAATAAAAGATTATAAATCTGCGCTTAATTATCATACTCTCGCCCTTGAGGAAAGGGAAACGTTCAAGGAAAAGCTTGGATCGAATCCTATTGAAAAAGAACGAATGATCCGGAGAATCTCATTTATGCATAGAGCAATTGGAACAGATCATTATTACATGGCTAAAGAAGCCACCACAAGCGACGAGAAGATACGGCATTTGCTCAAATCATACAATAGCAATCTGAAAGCTATAGATATCTATAAAGAGTTCGAGTTTGACACAAATACGATAGGAACTATCGGAAATTATAACAGATTTTCAGGTTCTGCACTTGAATTGGTATCAACAATCAATGATGACCAACTTCTCAAAAAGACAATTGGATTGACCTTTGATGAATTGTCTCATATCATCTTCGATTATATGCGTATTGCTTTTGAAATTTATCGTGATTGCGGTCTTAATCTAAACCCAGAGATTCAAGCGTCTCTTGAAAGGTTAATCACACTTACCCAAATGATAAGTAATCGTGGGCTTTTTAATAAGAAAAAAGCAAACATCAACCATCAAGCAATTGGGATTGTACGAAACCTCAAAACTGTGAACGATGAATGCAATAATTTGGCAAACGATCTTGAAAAACTGACCAATGACTTATGTAAGTAAGTTTTATTGCTGATATTAAATAAAGCAAAATCGCGCTCCCACTTTTTAGCGGGAGCGCACAACTTTTAGTATCAAGAATTAACATACAAAGCATCATGTCTTCTAGCTAGTTTGTTTTTGCTCTATTATCTCTTTAACCACATAATCGGGCATCAAATTCATATACACCTCGATCTTTGTCGGGTATATGACAACCTTGCTGATGTATTGGTCGATGATAGTTCGGCGGGTTGCAAGAGTTCCGTTCTTTAATTGGATTTCAGCTTTATGAAACAATCTGCTAATTTCGTCCTCTGAAAAGATCTCCTGTTGCATTGCTTTTTCTGCTTCGGACAATTCAAACTGTAGAGTCTCTTTGCTCTGTTCCAATTCACTCAACTTATTCTTCAAAGCCGCTGAACCCGTATCTATCATCAAATTTATGGTATTGTTTATCTTGCGTTCAACTTCACGCAGTTGAATCCTCAGAGCATCCACCCTCTCCTTTGCTCCACTATTTTTCTCGGCTATATATTGGTTATACCTTGATACAAGCGAAGGAATCACATCAGGGTTAAATAAGACAGCGGACAGTTTCTCAAGAACAAGTCCCTCAAGTTTATCACGGTTTATTTCGGGATTTTTACAACATTTATTACGCTGATTTCTCCTCGTACACTTATAAGAAATATATAATGGATGATCGGGGCGGGGCTTACGCGAATTACCGGCATACGGACTTCCGCATTCGCCGCAATATATTTTGCCGCTCAAAAGATACTCCTGCTTTGCAGAGAACCTTGCCGCTTTGTGTTGGCGCTCCTTCATCTTTTGTTGAACCTTATTGAAATCATCTTCGGAAATAATAGCGGGCATCCCGCCGGGAATTCTAATAACGGACTCGGGATCGTATTGTCCGAATCTGACATACTTTCCTTTAGGATTCTTGCTAGTATCTTTAACGTAAATATACACACCCGTATATCTTTCGTTCTTCAGAATATTATTGAGCGAATTTTTGGCAAACGGTTGCCCTCTCCGTGTACGGTAGCCTTTTCTGTTCAATGTA